>NZ_DXLG01000029.1 GCF_019414865.1 Veillonella sp. | reverse complement strand
GGAGATGTGTATAAGAGACAGAATATCGATAGCAAGGTAAATGATATTGATGTGAAAGTTAATAATCAAAATACTGTAATCAACAATATCAAAACTGATGTATCTGGCTTGAAAGATCAAGTTGGCAAAAATACTGAAGCAATTAAGAACTTGCAAAATGTAAGCGCTGATGTAAACAAAGTGAAAGAACAAGTTAATGCTAATACTCAAAAAGCAAATGCTAACGAAGAACGCATTAAAAATGTTCAAAGCCAAGTTTCTGTTAATACTGAAGCAATCAAACATAATACTGAAAACATCAATATTAACAAAGCAGCGATCAAACAAAATGCTGAAGCAATTCAAAATACTAATGTAACTGTACAAAAAGTAATCAACAAAGTTGATGAACATAGCAAAGTTATTAACGACGTATCTAAACAAGTTAATACTAATACAACTAATATTGCTAATATCAATAATGTTGTTAACCAAAATACAACTAATATTACAAATGTAACTAACCAAGTTAATACAAACACAAGCAATATTAGTAAAGTAACTAACCAAGTTAATACAAATACAACAAACATCAACACTCTAAATGCTAAAGTAGATACTAATGTTACAAATATTACTAAAGTAGATAATCGTGTAACTGAAGTAGCTAAACAAGTTAATGAAAATGCACAATTAACTAAAGCTGTTGGTACTCTAGCATTAGAAAATCATGAAAAGGTTAGTGTATTAGGTTTACAAGTAAATAAAAATACTCAAGACATTGCTGATGTAAACACTAAAGTTGATGAAAATGTTACATTAACTAAGAACATTGGTGCGATTGCATTAGAAAACAATGAAAAAGTTAATGTATTGGGCTTGCAAGTAAATAAAAATACTCAAGATATCAGTACATTAGCAGAAGCTGCAAATTATAGCTTGAAAGCTTCCAACATTGCATTACAAGATCACGCAACACTTGTTCAACATGATGCACAAATCGCAGAAAACTCTCGCCGCATTAGCAGCGTAGAACGCGATGTTAAAGTTGTAGGTGCTAATGCAGCAGCATTAGCAGCATTGAAACCTATCGAATACCACGAAGGTCAAAAAGCCCAAATTATGGCGGCTGTTGGTACTTACAAAGGTAAAACATCTACTGCATTGGGTGTAGCACATTATGCAAATCCTGATTTATTAATCCATGCTGGTGCCGCTTATGGTGGTGACCATAGCGTAATGGCAAATGCTGGTGTAACAATCGGTATTGGCAATGCTCCTACAGCTCCTAAAGCATCCCCTGCAACTGTAAAAGTTCTTGAGGATCAAGTGGCTGATTTGCAAGCACAAAACAAAGAAATTCGTGAACTTCTTGATAAAGTGATTGCACAACAACCACAACAAGCTCCAAAAGCAGCTGTAAAAACAACTAAATAATATGCCTCCCAACCGATGGGTTACACTATAATCTATCGTAGGTATAGAAACCGCGTAGCAGAAATGCTACGCGGTTTTCTTTTTGTGTGGATTTGTGGTGATTGTATTCCTATATATCGTTTGATTTGAGTGTAATAGAGCTTATGGGAGTATTGTGGTGGGGATTGGATACAGATAAAACTAGAATTTGGTACTTAGTGGTGGGGAGTGGTTTTAATGATTCAATTATCATTTATTTTCGAACATATGTATCTAAGAAAAGGAGAGAAAAATAGAGATTATGAAAGAAAAATATAAAAAAGTGGGATAAAAATGGATTTTTTATTGTGATTGGTGGGGAATTGTGGTAGAATTTACCATATAGTGGTGGATAAGGAATAGTAAAGGGCGGTGATACGTATGTTCATGGGAGAATATAATCACACCATTGATACAAAAGGGCGGATGATTATACCCGCGAAAATACGTGAACAACTAGGCGAAGTATGCATTGTTACTAAGGGCCTAGATAACTGCTTAGCTATTTACACCGAAGAAGCGTGGAAGAAAATTTCTGCAGCTTTACAATCACAATCCTCCACTAAAGCTAGCGTACGTGCCTTAAAACGTTTTGTTTTTGGTAGTGCCGCTGAGCTTGAATATGATAAACAAGGTCGTGTCCTCATTCCTGTACCACTACGTGAATATGCGAGCCTTGATAAACAGGCCGTTATTGTCGGTGCTGGGGATCACGTTGAAATTTGGAGCCGCGAAAAATATGATTACTATGATGATCAAGTGGCTGAAAGTATGGAAGAACTTGTCGAAGGTCTAGAAGGGATTATGTTATAGGAGGCTATGATGGAATTTAATCATACCAGCGTACTTTTACGCGAAACGGTGGACTCCGTCGTAACTAATCCAAAAGGCATCTATGTGGACTGTACTCTGGGTGGTGCAGGACATGCCCATGCTGTGGGCGAGATGCTAGACCCAGAAGGCATGATTATAGGGTTGGATCAAGATGAAGATGCGTTGAGCGTAGCTCGACAGCGTTTATCTGATTTAACATGTCAGGTGTTAACAATACCGACGAACTTTTCTAACTTAAAAGAAGCTCTCCATAATGAGGGTATCTATGAAGTAGATGGATTTATCTTTGATCTTGGCGTATCTAGCTATCAACTGGATACACCGGAGCGTGGCTTTTCATATATGAATGATGGCCCACTTGATATGCGTATGGATAAGGACGCTCCATTAACGGCAGAAGAGGTTGTTAATGAATATGATGCTGAAGCATTATTGCAAATTATCCGCGACTATGGTGAAGAGCGATGGGCTAAGCGCATTGTTGAATTCATCATTAATGCACGTCAAGAAAAACGAATTACCACTACTGGTGAGTTAGTTAGAATTATTAAGCAAGCAATACCTGCGAAGGCGCGTCAAGATGGACCACATCCGGCAAAACGGACGTTCCAAGCCATTCGCATTGAAGTAAATAGAGAATTAGCTATCTTGCATGATAGTTTTGTAGATGCTGTATCCATGTTGAAACCAAAGGGGAAAATTGGGGTTATCACATTCCACTCCTTGGAAGATCGAATTACAAAACAAACTTTCAAAGAGTTGAGTACAGCATGTATATGTCCTCCAGAATTGCCAATGTGCGTTTGTAACCACAAGGCAGTTGTGAAGGCGAAGAATAAGGCTATAGAGCCGAGTGCAGGGGAGATTGAGGTTAATCCGAGGGCTAGAAGCGCAAAGTTACGCGTAGCCGTCAAGTTGTAGAATTGGAAGGGGTTAGTGTTTATGTTAGCGAGAAAGGCTGTTGTGGGCCAAGTTAAAAGCGATGTGTTGGTCGCTTCACAAGGGAGAAAACGTAGTGCAAATGTGGCTCTAGATTTGAGCCCTATGATGTGGCAGGTTGTATATGGTATTGCTGCATTGGTTGCATTTTTGCTTATCATGATGGTTATGAATGCGTACAGCACAAAATTAGGCTATGAAGTAGTTAAAACACAGCAAGCTGTAGTACAATTAACAAAGGATAATGATGCGTTGGATGTTGAAGTGGCTTCTTTGAAGTCTCCTGTTCGTATTCAACAAATCGCAGAACAACAACTAGGGATGGTTTTGCCTGATTCTTTTGTTTATAGTACAAAAAGCGCTGTTACTGAACGTACTGTACAAGAGAAACAGCAAATTATAGACTAGCAGGCAAAGCAGCTCGTATTGGGCTGCTTTCCTTTGCGTGTAAAGGAGATTGTATATGAAACAATTACAAGATATAGTAAAAACTTTGCAAACACCGCATGTAGAAGGCAATACAGCTGTTGAGGTATTAGATATTACGGCTGATTCTCGTGCAGTAAAAGCAGGTAGCTTATTTATTGCATTAGATGGTGCCACTGTAGATGGTCATAATTATGTAAATAAAGCTGTTGAAGCTGGTGCTGTAGCAGTACTTGTATCTAAACCGGTAGAGGTATGTGGTGATGTTTGTGTTATCACTGTAGAGGATACTCGAAAAGCTATGATGGCTTGTGTGCCATATTTCTTTGATTATCCAGCCAATTCCATGCGTATGATCGGTGTTACTGGTACTAATGGTAAAACGACTACAACTCATATGATTCGTCATATTTTGAAAGGTCAAGGCCATAAAGTAGGCGTTATTGGTACCGTTCATATTATGATTGGTGATACATCCTATCCAATTCATAATACAACGCCTGATGTAGTAGATTTACAACATATTCTTCATCAAATGGTAGAAGAAGGTGTTACCCATTGTGTCATGGAAGTATCTTCCCATGCGTTAGCATTAGGTCGGGTTTCTGGTGTTGAATATGATACAGCAGTATTCACAAATTTAACGCAAGATCATTTGGACTTTCACAAGACCTTTGAAAATTACTTGGCCGCTAAGTGTAAATTATTTGAACAAGTTAGCGCACCAAACCAAACTAAATCTGGTAAAGGGGCTATCATTAACATCGATGACGAATATGGTCATCGTGTAATTGAAAAAACAACAGCGCCTATCATTACGTACAGTATTGATGGTAAGGGCACGTTGAATGCTCATGATGTTGAAATGACACCTAAATCTAGCCGTTATACGGTATCCTATGATGGCAATGACTATACAGTGGCTATGAATACCACTGGTTTATTTAATGTATATAATACATTGGCTGCTATTGGTGCTTGTCTATTAGAAGGTATCTCCATGGAAGATATCGATAAAGCATTAAAAACATTTAGTGCTGTGCCTGGTCGTTTTGAGCTTATTGAAGAAGGTCAACCATTTGCAGTTGTTGTAGACTATGCACATACACCAGATGGGTTAGAAAATATTTTGCAAACTGCAAAGGCTATTCAAGAAAATCGCATTATTGTAGTCTTTGGTTGCGGTGGTGACCGGGATGCTACAAAACGTCCTATCATGGGTCGTATTGCTGCACAATATGGCGATGTAGTATATGTTACATCTGACAATCCTCGCACAGAAGATCCTGTGCAAATTGTGAAAGATGTAGAGGTAGGCGTTAAAGAAGGCCTTCGTGAAGGCTCTCACTATGAAGTTATCGTTGATCGTCGGGAAGCGATTCAACATGCAATACAAAATGCAAAACCTGGGGATATTGTACTAATTGCAGGTAAGGGGCATGAGGATTACCAAATCTTAAAGGATAAAACGATTCATTTTGATGATCGTGAAGAGGCGCGAGCAGCCCTCAAGGAGATCTAATATGGCAGAATTTACATTGTCTCAAGTGGTAGAAGCCACACAAGGGACGAGTGCACATACCGACAATATTAAGTTTTTAGATGTATCTACTGATACAAGAACTATTGAATCAGGCTTTTTATTTGTAGCCTTAAAAGGCGATACCTTTGATGGTCATGATTTTATTAATACAGCTATCGAAAAGGGCGCTACTGGTGCAATCGTAGAAAAGGGCCGTGCAGTGGACGGCATTGTATGCATTGAAGTAGATAATACATTGGTAGCGTATCAAAATTTAGCACGTTACCATCGTCGTCGCTTTGATATCCCTGTAGTCGCTATTACTGGTTCTTCTGGTAAGACTACAACAAAAGAAATGGTAGCTGCTGTACTCGGCACCGAATTTAATGTTTTGAAAACTGAGAAAAACTTTAACAATGAAATTGGTTTGCCAAAAACATTGTTGCGTTTAACTGCAGAACATCAAGCTTGTGTTGTTGAAATGGGTATGCGTGGCCTTGGTCAAATCGAGGAGCTTGCGTTGATTGCAGAACCAACTATGGGTATTATTACTAATGTTGGTACTAGCCATATTGAGCTATTAGGTTCTCGTGAAGCTATCGCACAAGCTAAAGGTGAGTTAATTCGTTGCTTGCCTGAAAATAGTGTGGCTATTCTCAATGAAGATGATCCATATGTTAAAGCTATGGATAGTCTTGCTAAAGGTAAGACTATTACCTATGGTATCGAACGTAATGCCACATGTATTGGCAGTCATTTGCGTTATAAAAAAGATGGTATTAAATTTACATGTAAATGTTATGACGAAGTATTTGATATCTTCTTGCCTATGATTGGTGAACACAATGTATATGACGCATTGGCAGCAATCGTAGCTGGTCGTGTGCTAGGCATTAAGTCCAATACGATCCGTAAGGGCTTAAGCGAATTTACAGGCACTCCTATGCGCCAAGAAATCGTACCATTTGAAGATATTGTTATCTTAAATGACGCGTATAATGCAAATCCTTCTTCTATGGCTGAAGCGATAAAAGCTTTGGGTCAGCTAGAAGGTAAACGTAAAATTGCCATGCTTGGTGATATGCTTGAACTTGGTGATTATACTGAACAAGCGCACCGTGAAATTGGTCAATTACTGGCTGAAGAAGGTTATAGTGTGGTCTTCACATTTGGTGATGCTGCTGCCTTTATAGCTAAAGAAGCTAAAAAAGCAGGCTTAACTACATTCCGTTGTAATAGCCATTTGGAAATGGCCAATGCATATAGTGATATTCGTGAAAAAGGGGACGTTATCCTTGTCAAAGGCTCCCGTGGTTTGCGGATGGAACGAGTTGTTGAAGAATTGAAAGATCGTGAATAAAAGGTTACGGCTAGTTATATCTAGCCGTCATCTGTTTATTAATGAGTAGAGGATTCGTATGATATATCACATTCTATTAGCCTTCGTAGTAACCTTTATTATTACTGTAGTGCTAGGTAAATTTGCTATTCCTATGTTGCGTTCTTTGCACGCACAACAAAGTATTCGTGAAGAAGGTCCAGAAAGTCATCAAGCGAAAGCTGGTACACCAACAATGGGTGGCGCTTTTATGATGGTAGCCCTCGTCATTGGGGTTGCTTTATTTGCACCGTGGAATGTGGGTACTGGTATGTTATTGTTCCTCACATTAGGACATTGTTTATTGGGCTTCTTTGATGATTTTGTAAAAGCTGTAAAAAAACGTAATCTTGGTTTGACAGCAAAGCAAAAATTACTAGGTCAATTTATTTTGGCTGCCATATTCTGTTACTGTATTACTGAAATTATGGTTATTCCTACTACATTGTGGATTCCTGTAGCAGATATTCACCTTCAATTAGGTTGGGCTTATTATGTATTGGCATTTCTAATTATCGTAGGTGCTACGAATGCCGTAAATCTTACAGATGGTCTTGATGGTTTAGCTAGTGGTACATCTGCTGTAGCTGCCATTGCCTTTTCCGTTATCGGCCTTATGGCTGCATCCACAACAAATTCTATTGGCGCTGAAAGCGTTGCTTACTATGGTGCCATTGTAGCCGCTGTATGCCTTGGTTTCTTGGCATACAATGTAAACCCTGCAAAAGTATTTATGGGGGATACAGGTTCTTTAGCATTAGGTGGTGCTTTTGCGGCGATGGCGATTCTTACAAAAACAGAGTTGTTACTCGTTGTAATTGGCGGTATTTTTGTTATGGAAGCGTTATCCGTTATTATTCAAGTTATTTCCTTTAAAACTCGTGGTGTACGAGTATTTAAAATGAGCCCTATTCACCATCATTTTGAGTTGTCTGGTTGGGCTGAACAAACTGTTGTTAATCGCTTCTGGTTTGGTGGTGCTGTATTAGCTGTTATTGGTGTCATTTTAGCGACTATAACTTTGTAAGATAATACTTAACGGAAGCCGCAAATAATGGTATGCTTATAAGATAGGAATACATTATTTTTGTTGATAATTTAGGTGATACAGATGGAATACGGGGACAAACATATACTTGTTCTGGGCGCTGGTGCCAGCGGTATAGGCGCATCTTGGGTGTTAGCTCAAGTTGGGGCCCATGTAGTGTTAAATGATTATAAGCCTGTTACACTGCCTGCAGATGAGGAAAAAAGACTAGTATCAGCGGGTGTGGATATTATTACAGGTCGACAAGACGAATCCTTGCTTGATGGTGTGGATCGTATTGTTATTTCTCCAGGTATTTCTCTAGATATTCCCATTGTAAAAGCTGCTCAAGCGCGTGGTATTGATGTAGTTAGTGAAGTTGAAGTAGCTTATGAGTTATCTAAATCTCCAATTGTAGCCGTTACTGGTACAAATGGTAAGACTACTACTACAACATTATTAACTAAGGTATTGGAAGGAACTGAGAAACCAGTTCGCGTTGGTGGCAACATTGGGGATTCTCTCAGTGAAGTTGCCTATTCCATGCCAGCAGATGGTTTCTTAGTAGCTGAACTATCTAGCTATCAATTAGAAACAATTAAGCATTTTAGACCGATTGGTGCTATTATGCTCAATATTACACCCGATCATTTAGCTCGTCACAAGACGATGGAAAATTATATTACAGCAAAGGAACGAATCTTTGAAAATCAATTGAGCACAGATTTTATGGTGCTTAATATTGATGATCCAATTGTGGCAGATATGGAACATCGTGTTCCTAGTCATATCCTTAAAATTAGTCAACATCAAGTGGTACCCGATGGTGCTTACTATGATAAAGGGCAATGTTATGTAACAAAGGATGGTAAGGCAACGCCTGTTATTGGAAGCGATGATATCCATATTCCAGGTAGTCATAATATTGAAAATATTTTAACTGTTATTGCTTTAACCTATGCGTTAGGTGTGCCCGTAGAAACTATTCATCGCATTATTAGTGAGTTCCATGGTGTTGAACATCGATTAGAACGAGTTAAAACGATTGATGGCGTTACATTCTATAATGACTCTAAAGCTACTAATGTTGACTCTGTTGTAAAAGCATTAGAATCCTTTGATCAATCAGTTATTTTATTAGCTGGTGGTCATGATAAAATGACTCCATTAGAAGATTTTATGCAGCTTGTTAAAAATCATACAAAAGCTGTTATCTTTATGGGTGAAGCGGCGGATCGATTTGAAGCTGCTGCAAAAGAGGCTGGCGTTCAGCCTATTTACAGAGCTTCATCCATGAAAGATGCTGTTGAACAAGGTTATAAATTGGCTGACCAAGGTGATATTGTATTATTATCACCAGCTTGTTCAAGCTTTGATTGGTACAGCTGTTTTGAAGAACGTGGCGATGATTTTAAAAATTGTGTTCATATGTTGCAAGAAGGGAGACACCATTAATGAAACGTATCATTATTTCAGGTGGTGGCACCGGTGGACATATATATCCAGCAATAACTATATATAAGGAAATTATGAAGCAGAACCCTGATGCACAGGTTTTATATGTAGGAACTGAAAAGGGCTTAGAGGCAACTTTAGTGCCTAAAGAAGGCATTGAGTTTACTACATTACCTGTACAAGGTTTGCAACGTAAATTATCTCTTGGTACGTTAGTGACGTTAGGTAAGACGGCTTTCTCTCTTGTGAAAGCCAATACAATCATTTCTAACTTTAAGCCAGATGTAGTTATTGGTACGGGTGGTTATGTTTGTGGTCCTATTCTTATGGCTGCAGCATTGCGCAACATTCCAACATTGATACAGGAACAAAATGTCATTGCAGGTATTACAAATAAAATTCTAAGCCGTTTTGTTGATGTAGTAGCCGTGGGCTACAAGGATGCAGAAGCATCTTTTTCAAAGGCAAAACGCGTAGTGTATACTGGTAACCCAGTACGCCCTGATGTATTAGTCGATACTAGAGCTGATGGACGTAATTATTTTAATTTAAGTGATGACACGTTTACAGTTCTCATAGCAGGTGGTTCTCGGGGGGCGCGAACTATCAATAATGCTATGATTGATGTACATAAGCATTTTCAAGGAACAAAAGGAATCAAATTAATCCATATTACAGGGGACGGAGAATACAAATCTGTGTTATCTCAGCTTGGTATTACCGATGGTGATGGTTTAGGTGATTCTTCAGTGATTCTGCCATATCTACATGATATGCCAAAAGCTTTGGCAGCAGCTGATTTAGCAGTCTTTAGATCTGGTGCTATCGGTCTTGCTGAGCTGGCGGTTAGAGGTATTCCGTCTGTGTTGGTACCATATCCATATGCAGCGGAAGATCATCAAACATATAATGCCCGTATCTTTGTTCAAGAAGGGGCTGCTCATATGATCGTTGATCAAATGTTAAGTGCTCATGATTTGATAGGGGAAATTGAAATGTTTATGGCCAATCGTGATTTATTATCACAAATGGGAGAACGAGCATTGCAATTAGGGAAACCAAATGCGGCTCATGATATTGCAAAATTAGCATTATCTATTGCAAAGTAACAAGGAGAGGTTTTATGTTAGACGGTATTCATAAGATTCACCTTATTGGTATAGGTGGGTCTGGCATGCGTGCTATAGCGAATATTTTAATTCAAAAAGGTTATGATGTATCTGGTTCAGATGTAACTGAATCTGCAGTTATTGAAAAGTTCAGAAGTATGGGCGCTACCGTTCATATTGGTCATAATAAAGAGTATGTAAATGGCGTAGATGCTGTAGTGCGTTCTACAGCTATTCGTGAAGATAATCCTGAAATTGTAGCGGCAAAAGAACAAGGAATTACAATTTTGCACCGTTCCGATATTGTAAAAGCTGTGTTAGACGTAACAGATGGCATTGCAGTAGCCGGCGCACACGGTAAAACTTCTACTACTTCCATGATTGGTCAAATTTTAGTAGAAGCAGACGCTGATCCAACAGTTATTATTGGTGGTGAAGTAGATTATTTAAAAGGTAGTAGTTGCCTTGGTAAAGGCCATTTCTCTGTAGTAGAAGCAGATGAAAGTGATGGTTCTTTCTTGAAACTACGTCCACACACCATTGTTATTACTAATATTGAAGATGATCATATGGATCATTACAAAACGATGGATAACTTGCTAAATGCATTCTGTGAGTTCGTAGAAACATTACCAGAATCTGGCAAAGCAATCGTATGTGGTGATAATGAAAATATTCGCTACGTTATGAGTCGTGTAAATCGTAACTTCATTACATATGGCTTAAGCGATAATAATGATTATGTAGCTAAAAATATTCATTATGTAGACTCTACATTGGTTTATGATGTATATCATAAGGGTGTAAATATTGAGCGTATTCGCTTGCGTGTTCCTGGTGAACATAATGTATTGAATTCCTTGGCCGCCTTTATTGTGGCTCATGATTGCTGTGGTGTAGAAACACGTATCATCACTAAGGGCTTAGGTAAATTTATCGGTGCAAAACGCCGTTTTGAAACGAAAGGCCATGTAGCCGGTGTATGGGTTGTTGATGACTATGCTCATCATCCTACAGAGATTAAAGCTACGTTGAAAGCCGCAAAAGAGTTAGAAAAACATCGTGTTATCTGTGTATTCCAACCACATCGCTTTACTCGTACTAGCTTACTAAAGGATGAATTTGCCACTGCTTTCACAAGTGCTGATGAAGTATATATGACAGATATTTATAGCTCTGGCGAAGATCCAATCCCTGGTATTGATGGACATACGATTCCAAATGCTATTAAAGCGGCTACAGGTCAAGATATAAATTATGTGCCGTCTGTTGACGATTTACCTGAAGTATTAGCTAAAGTCGTGAGACCTAATGACTTGGTTATCACTATGGGTGCAGGTTCTATTAATCAATATGGACCAAAATTATTAGCTATATTGGAGGAAGGCTTACAATGAAAGATAAAAAAATAATCGTATTGATGGGTGGTCCTTCCAAAGAGGCTGAAGTATCTCGCCGTACTGGTGCTGCTATTGCGGAAGCACTTGAAAGCAAAGGTTATAATGCTCAAACATTAGAACTTAATCCACGTACTGTTTTAAAAGATATTGAAGCCCTCGGTGGTGAAGTAGTATTTAATGCCATTCACGGCCGTTATGGTGAAGACGGTGCATTACAAGGCTTATTAGAAATGGCTGAAATTCCATACACTGGGTCTGGTATTATGGCTCATGCAGTAGGGATGAATAAAAAAGTAAGTAAAGATGTGTTTAAAGGTGCCAATATTCCTACGGCGGCTTCCGAGTCCTTCAATGGTAATCTTGAATCTGCAGAGGCTATTATTGAACATATCCGTAAAGATTTTACAATTCCAGTAGTTGTGAAATCTGCCACTCAAGGTTCTAGTATTGGGGTTACTATCGTCCGCGATGAAGCTCAGTTAGAAGAGGCTGTAACGGAAGCTCTCAAATATGACCCTATTCTCGTGGTAGAACAATTCCTTGATGGTCGTGAATTTACCGTATCTGTTTTAGATGGTAAAGCTTTGTCTGTTATTGAAATTCGTCCACATTCTGGTGAATATGACTACAAGAGTAAGTATACTGTAGGTGCTACCGAGTATTTAGTACCAGCACCTATTAGTGAAGAAATGACTGCTGAAATGCAACGCATTGGGGAACTTGTATATCGCGAAGTACAAGGCAGTGGGGTTATTCGTGTTGATGTTATGACAGATCATGCCGATAAGATGTATGTTCTTGAATATAACACTGTGCCTGGTATGACAGCAACGTCTTTAGTACCAAAAGCAGCTAAAGAAATGGGAATCGACTTCCCAACATTATGTGAAAAAATTCTATTAACAGCTAGTATAGGGAAATTTTAAGGGCTAATAGAAGATAAGGAGTTAACTATGGATGATAAGCAAAACCATCCATCCAACTCTGGGGAGATGCAGTCTTCTACACCTGTTCGTGATGAACGGGCTGTATTTAGAAAACGAGTGTTAAAAATCGGTGGTGCAGTTACTCTCGTGTTGGTGGGGTTGTTTACACTACCTATTCCTTTTGGATCCTTAAAAGTTACTGGATCGGATAAGGTAACTGTACAAGATGTAATGGTAGCAGGTGATATACATGAACCTGTTAATATATTGCAAATTAGTACAGAAAAATTAAAAACTAGATTGTCGAAAGACTTACGTGTCGAAGAGGCTCAAATTAGCTATCAGTTGCCACTTACAATGGTGGTAAATGTGGTGGAACGCAAGGCTGTTGCAGTTGTACCAGCTCAGTTTGGATATTTGACCCTTGATGGTAAAGGTCAGGTGATTGCATCAGAGCCTGCTATTCAAGATACATCTGTGCCTATGATTTCTGGTGTGAAAGCTGGAAATATACTCTTAGGAGATACAGTGGTAGATAAGCCGATATTGGCTGCTCTTGAATATTTGAACTCACTTGATGAGGAGACATTCAAGAATATTGCGGAGGTTAATATCGGAGATCCTGATGCAATAATGGCATATACTGTTTCAGGTGTACAGATTCGACTGGGAGATGGCAAAGACTTAGCTAAAAAAGCAGAGCTAACTCAGTCAATGTTACAAGATATTAAAAAGACTCATGGTAATGTACAGTATATCGATGTAAATGTTTCGTCACCGTACATTAAAACCGATGTGATGCCAGAAGGCAAAAAACATCAAAATGGAGCACCGACTACAGAAAATTCATCTACTAAGAAAGATGAGACAAAAACAAGATAAATTAGGTCATGTTGAAAATAAAAGGTAGATGATTGTCGTGAGACACGAACGGTGGGCAATTGCCATAGTCAGCTGTATATTGGGGTTCATGGTGGTAACCCAATATAAGATGACTCAAGATAATATAGAAGAAAATATTCGCTTACAACGGGCTGGTGATTTAGCAGTACAATTGCGAGAGGCCCAGAGTGAACGGGATGCTTTATTAAAGCAAATTGAATCACTAAAAAAATCTGGTGCTAATGGTGACGGTAAAGCTGATGAACAGCTTATGATGAAAGCGGCTTTAACAAATGTTAAAGGTCCAGGTGTTAGCGTGTTGATTGAAGATAGCTTAAAGCCTGTTCAAAGTGGTGAAAATCCCAATTTGTATGTAATTCATGATGAAGATATTCTTAGGATTGTCAATGAATTACGTGCTGGTGGGGCTGAAGCGATAGCTATTAATGATCAACGCCTTATAGGAACGTCTGAAATACGATGTTCAGGACCAACTATTACTGTAAATGGTAAGGTCTTTGGTGCTCCTTTTACGGTAAAAGCTATTGGAGATCCAAAGACATTAAATTCGGCGCTAACTATGCGTGGTGGTGTAGTAGATTCGCTTAAACATTGGGGGATAAAGGTAACTATAAAGCAAGAAGAGGATGTAGCGATTCCTGCTTTCACAGGTACCTTTAGAGAGGAACATATGAAGCCTAATGAGTTAGGAGGTAAAGAATGAACATCTATATCTTTGCCATCATTGGCCTAATCATAGGGGCTACCTTAGGATGGGTAGCACCGCTTCATATCCCTATTAGTTACTCGAACTATACATCCGTAGCTGTCCTAGCGGCATTAGATGCCGTATTCGGCGGCAGTCGAGCGGCACTAGAAAGAACCTTTGATCTTAGTAACTTTGTAATTGGGTTCTTTTCAAATATGGTGTTAGCTGTTATTCTTGTATATGTTGGTGATTTAATAGGCATTAATCTATATTATGTGGCCCTCATTGGGTTTGGGTTACGTGTGTTTATTAATGTAGGCGCTATACGCAAGATAATTATGACTAAGCGGTTCTAATAAATCACATTCTATATAGTGGAAAGTTTTTAAATTTTAGTGTAAAATAAATGTAATTGTTATAAGATAGTCAGTATATAAATCGATACATTGGGACGTATATTGATACAATAGATAACGATAAGAGGAGGAAGTTCAATGTCTGATTTTGCAAATATTAAAGTTATCGGTGTTGGTGGTGGCGGTAATAACGCTGTTAATCGCATGGTAGATAGCGATCTTAAAGGTGTTCAATTCTTGTCTGCTAATACAGAAAGCCAAGTACTTGAATTGTCTAAAGCGGATGTAACAATTCAAATCGGTGAAAAAGTTACTAAAGGTCTTGGCGCAGGCGCTAACCCACAAATCGGTGAAGAAGCAGCTCAAGAAAGCCGTGAAGAAATCATTAAAGCCCTTGAAGGTGCTGATATGGTATTCGTAACTGCTGGTATGGGCGGTGGTACTGGTACTGGTGCTGCTCCAATCGTAGCTGAATGTGCTAAAGAAATCGGTGCATTAACAGTAGGCGTTGTAACTAAACCTTTCGCATTTGAAGGTAAACGTCGTCGTGCACAAGCAGAAAAAGGCATTGAGTTCTTGACTCAAAAAGTTGATACAATCATCGTTATTCCTAATGATAAATTGTTACAAGTAGTAGATAAAAAATGTTCTTTGAGCGATGCATTCCGCACAGCTGATGACGTTCTTCGTCAAGGTATCAAAGGCATTTCCGATTTGATCCAAGTTCCTGGTTTAATCAACCTTGACTTTGCAGACGTTAAAACTATCATGACTGAACAAGGCGAAGCTTTGATGGGTATTGGTATTGGCGAAGGTGAAAACCGCGCTGCAGACGCTGCTAAAATGGCTATCAATAGCCCATTGTTGGAAACTTCCATTGATGGTGCTAAAGGCATCTTGCTTAACATTTCTGGTAGTGCAAACTTGAGCTTGTTTGAAATCAACGAAGCAGCTGAAATTATTTCTGAAGCAGCCGATCCTGATGCAAATATCATCTTCGGTTCTGTTATCGATGAAAGCTTGGGCGATAAAGTTCAAATTACTGTTGTAGCAACTGGCTTTAATTCTAATGCAAAAAGCGTACCAGAATTCGGTAAAACAACTACTACATCTCGTCCAGCATCCACTACAACAACAAACAGTGGTATCCCTGATATCCCTGTATTCATGAAACGCTAATTTATAGAGTGTATAATCAAAACATTCGTAAATAAGTAACTTAGTAAGACATATCTTGAGATATGTGTATAGGAGGTACAAATGAAGAAATTAGTATTATTAACTCTAGCAGCTACAGTTGTAGCAGGTAGCGCATTCGCAGCAGCACCTGTAACAAAAATTAGCGACGGTTCCACTAAAGTACAAGCTGATTATGCATTTAAACAACATGTATCTAAAGGTGGCGGCAATAGCAACGATGGTTTCGGTGTTTCTTTGCAACACGACCTTTCCAATAAAACAGCTGTACAATATTCCTATGATAAATTGAATGCAAAAAATGGCGACATTAAAGATCATCAATTAGCATTGGTTTATAAAGTGCATCCAAACGTAAACGTATATGGTGCTGGTACTGCAATTCGTACAAATGATACTGAATTGGGTTTCCAAGCAGGTGTTATTGGTCATGTACCATTGACAGAAAAAGTTAACGGCTTTGCTAAAGCTGGTTGGGGTAATGATATTAAGCAAACTTACCAAGTAGGTGCTCAATATGAAGTTCGCCCTGATGTAGACTTGAACGTATACTATGGCTATGATAAATATAGCGTAAATAATAACGATAAAACTGCAAAAGGTTTACACGCTGGTGTAGGCTACTCCTTCTAAGGATATCTAAAGACCACTCTAATGAGTGGTCTTTTTTTTGTACGTTTATAAAAATGGATACCTGTAGGGATGTTATTTATAAATTTATTTTGTATAGGATATTGTATATATCCTATATACCTTAATTTTATTATAAATCAGCTTGCAATTAGTACTATTTCTTATGTATACAATATATTTTCTAAATACTCATTGTATAATTAAATAAGTTTAGGTATGATAAATATGTAATAATTCATTTTAGATAGGATGGTGTAAGTTATGACAAGTGTTGCTGCAAAGCATGCAAAAGGGAAAAAACTTAAAGATGTAATCTTTGTAACTGCTGGCCAAGCCCAAGCTGATGCTAAAGAAAATGGTCGTGAGAACGTTGTTAACGGTACATTAGGTGCGATTCATGATGAAGATGGTAAATTAGTATTCCTTAAAACCGTTAAAGATGAATATTTAAGTCTTCCTGACTCTGAACATATTGGCTATGCACCAATCGCAGGTGTACCTGAGTTCCTTGCTGCTGCAGAGAAAGAATGCTTTGGACAATCTCGTCCAGAAGGTCATATCCGTAGTATCGCTACTGCAGGTGGTACTGGCGGTATTCATCACTTAGTTCATAACTACACAGAACCTGGTGATGAAGTGTTGACTGCTGATTGGTACTGGGGGGCCTATCGAGTAATTTGCAGTGATGTAGGTCGTACACTTGTTACGTATTCTTTATTTGATGAACATAATAACTTTAACCATGAAGCGTTCCAAAATCGTGTAAATGAATTAGCTGCTAAACAAACAAATGTGGTAATTTTGTTTAATACACCTGGTAATAACCCAACAGGCTACTCAATTGAAGATAAAGACTGGGAATCCATTCTTAACTTCTTAAAAGAACTCGTTGCTATTGGTCGCAATAATGTGATCATCGGTATTGATGTGGCTTACCTTGATTATTCTGGTGATAAAGAAGAGGTTCGCGCATTCTTTAGTAAATTTAGTCATTTGCCAAAAGAAATCCTTACATGTGTTTGCTATAGCTTGTCTAAAGGCTTCACTATGTATGGTCAACGTGTAGGGGCTTTGATTGGTATTTCTGATGACGAAGAAATTGCTGATGAATTCTTAGAAATCAACAAATCTACTAGCCGTGCTACATGGTCTAATATTTGTCGTCCAGCAATGCGTACAATGGCTAATATTGTGGCTGATCCAGCTAAGTTTAAAGAATATGAAGCTGAACGCAATAGCTACTATCAATTGATTCGCGATCGTGCTGATATCTTCAAACAAGAGGCTGCACAAGTTGGCCTTCCAATGTTACCATACCGTGGCGGTTTCTTCATTACAATTCCTACAGATTCTGCTAATGCTATCTGTGAAGAATTGAAGAAAGAGCATATTTATGTTATTGCTCTAGCTAACGGTATTCGCGTTGCAGCATGTGGCATTCCTAAATTCCAAATGACAGGCCTTGCTGAAAAAATTTATAATGCTATGAAACGTCTTGGCAAATTATAATGCATAAGTTTTACTAATATTAAAGTCCGCTTGATAAGTATATACTCGGCAAAGAAAACAGTTGGTATAAAAAATA
>NZ_DXLG01000028.1 GCF_019414865.1 Veillonella sp. | reverse complement strand
CAGTAATTTACTGGCTCCATCGCCTATAAAACCAACACGTTTTGTCCTATAACCCCTAAAAGACCACCCCGAAATGGGTGGTCTTTCTATGTTCTACATAATTATGCGAATTAGTTATCTTTAGCAATCAATTTGATAATGTCACGACGAGACAAGATACCAATCAAATGGTAATCCTTATCTACAACAGGAACATTTTTCAAATGTTGATCAAGCATAACAGATACAATTTCCTCTACATCTTTATCCGGTGTAGTTGTAATGACTTCGTCGGTCATCAACTCATGAACGTGAGATGCTAACAATTTTTTGAATTGTGCATTATATTCGCCAATGCCATTGTAATAAATACTAGCGCCCAACACATTTACATAGTGAGGTACATGAGGGCGAACTTTTTTATAAAGCAAATCACCTTCAGAAATAATACCTAATAATTTATTGTTGTCATCCACTACGGAAACAGCTGTTAAATTATATTTTACCAATAAGTCAGCCACATCAGAAATCGGCGCATCCTTGCCAACAGTAACAGGGTATTTATTCATTACTTCTTGAATTTTCATAGTGAATTCCTCCTTACAAATACATCTTGCTTTATTATACTATTCGACATAGCATAATAAAACTCCTTTTTTATAAGAATATTATATAAATAATTTATAAGTCTATTACCAATGATATGGTTCGTTACGATTAATCTTAGAGGCTCTATAAATTTGCTCTACTAGCAATAAGCGTACCATTTGATGGGTAAAGGTCATTGGGCTAAAGGATAATTTATAATTCACGGACTTGCGCAACTCATCGCTTACACCAAAAGCACCGCCAACGATGAACGCCATATCACTTATACCATCGACTTCTAGTTTAGCTATTGTTTTGGCCAAGTCTTCAGAGGACATCGTTTTACCATACACATCTAACAACACGGTATAAGCATTCTTTGGAACAGCTTTTAATAAACGTTCCCCTTCTTCTACAACGACTTGTTTTCGATCTGCATCACTCGGCTTATCCCCAATTTTACTTTCATTTAGTTCAGTAATGGTAATCCCACCATAAGGTCGCATCCGTTTCACAAACTCTGCTACCCCATCGCGCAAGTAAGCGTCTTTTAACTTGCCGATACAAACTACATAAAATCTCATACTCTACCTCTTTACGGATTGCATAGACACAATTTCATTAGGTTGTCCATGTTGCAACTTCATTTCCGGTCCAATGCGAACGCCACTATCTACGAGCATTTTCCCAATCGTTTGGGTAACAAGGACGGCATTATTATTGTTTTCAGAACGATGGGCCAGAATAACTTGCATGAAATCAGGTCGATTCATCATGAGCAAAGCTCGGGCAGCCATTTCATTACTCAAATGGCCTTCATCACCAGCCACACGTTGTTTCAAAAATGGTTGATAAGGACCGAATCTTAACATATGAGGATCATAATTTGCTTCCAGTACTAACAATGTCGTGTCATCCATACGACGTAAGATACTTTCAGAAATCACACCCGTATCAGTAACGACAGTGGCCTTATCATTTCCTGCATACACATTAATACCAATCGGATCAGCCGCATCATGACTAACGCCAAAAGATTCGACCACAAGGTTACCAAGAGAGAGGCTACCCTTAGTCAATTCGATTAATTGGTTCTTTGGCACAATTAACTTATCTTGAATTTCACGCCATGTCCCTTGTTTCGTATATACAGGAATATCAAAACGTTTCAATAGTTGTTGTAGTCCCGCAATATGATCACTATGTTCATGACTGATAAATATGCCCTCTACCTGTGCCATATCGATATGCAATTCTTTTAATCCATTTACGATGCGCCGACAGCTAATGCCTACATCGTGCAATATGACGGAGTTCCCTTTTTTTATTACTGTACAATTGCCCTTACTACCACTAGCAAGGACATGGACCTCCAACGGTGAGGATTCACTCATCAAAACACTCCATATACTTAATCATAATTCTTTACATATTTTTGTGAAAGTCAGTGACTTAGTTATTCAATATAACTATTGTATTAACTTATGTAACCGTAAACTATCATTACTTGCTTTCAGATAAGTCAGTCAAACGATCTACAAAGTAAGCCATATTAGACTCGATATCCGGACCTCTACGGAACATATCGCCCCCAACGAGGAACATTGTATCATTACCGTATAACTTAACAAGTTCATTCAATCGTACATCTGTTACACCACCACCAGGTGCTGGACACGCAGCCTTCATCAAGACTATCGGTTGTTTAATATAATTGGATATCCGCTTACACTGTTCCTCAGTGAAAGTAAAACGTCCACCATAGGATACAAAAATCGGCATATCTGCACCAAAGATACGAGGCAACAAGCCTAATTGTAGATAATCAGCTATACCAGATGTGCCAGGACTTACGAATCCACCTGAATAAGCGGGATGATGAATAATGGGCAATCGTAAATTTTCATCACTAGCTAGTTTATGTAGCCAACCAAACCCAACCAGTCCTGAAGCCACCATAAGGGCCGTTGCGCCAGCTTCCTTAGCAAAATAAGCACGTTCTATTACATCTGTACCATCGCCAGATACATTAGCTGCATATAAGGTATGTGTGCCATGTTTATCATTCATTTCGCGCACTATAGCAGCACATCGCTTTACCCGATCTTTAAATTGAGAGAATGACTGATTAGAAATACCATGGTCATCCTTAATGACATCTGCCCCACCACGTGTATAAGCACCACACATACGAGCTAGCTCTTCATTAGGTGTCCCCATAGGTTTTACAACGGCTTGAATCATAGGACGCGTTGGTGTTTCCACTAGTTGGCGAATCCCATGCAAACCAAAACGTGGTCCTTTAAACACATCGTAAAGAGTTGGGCATAATTCAACATCCACCACCCAAATATGAGGTTGTAAGGACGAGTTTCCAAAGACAACATTTAAAAATTGCGTTGCTTCTAAGGCAGTAGTATCTACAAGATATGAAATACGAGCCACATAATAGCGAGATATATCAATTACAGCATTTGGCATGACACCAACATTAACATATGCAGAATCTTGTTCCATCGGTTCAAGAGATTCTAATCGACCAGTAATAGTTCCTTTAATATATGGATCTGTAACAAACTCATAAGGAAACTCTATGGTTTGTTCTACTTGAACAGCCCACGCAATAGCTTTTGCCTCTTCATATGAACTTGCTTCTATTCGATACGTAACTATAAATCGCTCGTCTTTCATAATGCGTCTCCTTTGCAATAATATTATTTAATTATATACCAAAGTAGTGCTTCATTCCATACAAAAAAGGCCTCACTCTAAAACTAGAGCGAGGCCTTTTTGAAAGAGTGATAACATGTATATAGATTTTTTACCTATACGAACAAGGTTTCTACCGTGAGAGACAATACATGTAATCATATGAGAATTAATTGACTTAACTATATCTTATTGATAGAAATGTTTAGGATAACCTTTGAATCGTGTGAAGTGACGATACTTACGTGCTGCACGGTTAGGTTCGTTAACAGTTTTGTAACCAAAGCCATTGAATACTACATTCAATAAAACGGCTACAATACTACCAGCTGTGATACCAGATTTCAAAAGAATTTGTGCCCAAGCTGGGAAGTGTGCATAGATTTGAGGTGCTGCCAATGGAATCATGGATACCCCAATACTAATTGCTACAAGCATTAAGTTATAGTTGCCATCGAAGCTAACTTTACCAAGGGAACGAATACCACTGGCAATAATCATACCAAACATAGCAATCCCTGCACCACCTAATACTGCATTAGGGATACTAGCTACAACAGCTGCTAATTTAGGGAAAAGACCTAATAAAATCAAAATTACACCGGATGCTGCTACAACGAAGCGGCTTTTTACGCGTGTTACAGCGATAAGGCCTACGTTTTGAGCGAATGCTGTGTAAGGGAAACTATTAAGCACACCACCGATAAGAGTGGATAAGCCATCGGCACGAAGCACTGCAGCTAACTCTTTTTGACCGATAGGTTTATCTACGATTTCACCAACAGCAATACTATCACCAGTTGTTTCTACCATAACTACAAGCATTACAATAATCATAGAGATGATAGAAGCAAAATCAAAGGTTGGAAGGCCAAAGTAGAACGGTGTTACAACGGAAACCCATTGAGAACGACCTACTTCAGAGAAGTCTGTAATACCACAAATCATAGCAAGAGCAGTACCGAGGATAAGACCTACCAAGATAGCCAGATTACCTAGGAACCCTTTACCAAATCGATATGTTAAAATAACGAGAATAAATGTAGCTACACCAAGAGCTATGTATAGTGGATCGCCGAAGTTTTTGTTACCTACGCCCCCACCCATCCAGTTAACTGCTACTGGCATCAAGTTGATACCGATAATAGTAATGATGGTACCTGTTACTACAGGTGGGAATAAACGGATTAAGCGACTAAAGAATGGTGCTACCAAGAATGTAAATATACCAGCCACGATAATAGCACCATAAATCGTATTAATATCATGCTGTTGGCCAATCAGAATCATCGGCCCTACAGAAGCAAATGTTACACCTTGAATAAGAGGAATACGACCACCAACAGGACCAAAACCTAATGTTTGTATCAATGTGGCTACACCACATGTGAACAAATCGGCTGTGATCAAACGAATTAAATCCTCAATTGGCAAATGCATGGCTTGCGCAATAATGATTGGTACCGCTACGGCACCAGCATACATGGCCAACACGTGCTGTAAACCATAAGCAAATAATTGCGGGATTGGCAGCATACCATCTACATGGTTGACACCAGATACACCTTTACTCATAAGAATCACCTCATATCTTACGTTTTAGTTACTAGTAAATAATATAGTCATACTATCGTACTTGATAGAGTTTAAAAATCTCATAGACTTCACGTGGGAACCTTGATGGCCAGGGGCTAATGCCCCTAACCACTAAGCAAATATTCTATTTTTTATAACCTGTATGTTGAATCGGCAAGGACCTACGTGGTTCTCCGTCGATACGACGATACGCATTTGCAATGGCTGGTGCAATTGGGATACTGGAGATTTCACCAATACCTTTAGCGCCGTATGCATATTGTTCAGGTGTCCCTTTTTCAATAAGACTTACTTGAATTGGTGGACATTGTGTAGCTCTAAGAAGACCTAGAGTACCATATTTAGCTGTTACATAACCATCTTTATAAGGGAAGTCTTCTGTAACCGCATAGCCCATACCCATGATGGCACCACCTTCAGCTTGACCAGAGCAAGATTGAGGATTAACTACACGACCTACATCGTATGCTACATGTAGTTCAGCAATTTTATTATCTTCCCCAATTCTAGCTACACATGCACCATAACCATAAGCAACATGATTTTTTGGATGTGGTTTATCAGCGTTGAATGGATCTGTTTCACCAAGGAATTCTTCATAAATCTCTACACCATTCAATTCTTCTAAGGTCTTAGTTTCTAACATTTCTTTCAAGCGAAGACTTGCTTTACGCGTTGCTTCACCAGTGAACACTGTTTGACGAGATGCAGTAGTTGTACCAGAGTCTGGAGTGCGTACTGTATCAGGGCGCTCTACAAATACTTTATCAGCTGTTAAACCAGTTGTTTCACATAGTACTTGAGTAGCCATAGTAGCCATACCTTGACCGATACAAGCTGCGCCAGTACGGATACGAACTTTACCATCCCGTACTTCTAAGATAACGCGACCAGTATCAGGTAAGCCTACACCGATACCACTGTTTTTCAAACATACTGCAAGGCCTGTGCGGTCAGATGCATAGTATGCATCTTTTACTGCTTCCAAGCATTCTGCTAATGCAGTTTCTTCAGAGCAAATTTGACCATTTGGTAAAGAATCACCAGGACGAACAACGTTTTTATAACGGAATTCCCATGGATCCATACCTACCAATGCAGCTAATTCATCAATATTTTGTTCTTGACCAAAGATAGTTTGTGTTACACCGAACCCACGGAATGCACCACCAGGAACAGTATTTGTATAAACGCAAATACCATCAAAGGCAAAGTTATCAAATTTGTAAGGACCACAAGAGTGTGTACCAGCACGTTGAAGTACTGGACCACCTAAGGATGCATAGGCACCACAGTTAGATACGATGTTTACCTTACTTGCCACCAAGTTGCCTTCTGCATCACAAGCAGTAGTAATATCCATTTCCATCGCATGGCGCTTAGGGTGAATATTAAGGCTTTCTTGACGGGAGAAGAGAACCTTAGTTGGTTTACCTGTAAGCCAAGCTACAAGAGATGCATGATGTTGTACACTCATGTCCTCTTTACCACCAAAGCCGCCACCTACGAGCATACTATGAACTTTTACAGATTCCTCAGGAATGCCAAGCATACGAGATACTTCATGGCGATCATCATAAACATTTTGGCTACCGGAATGTAAATGAATTACATCGCCTTCACGATATGCCACAGCACATTCAGGCTCCATGAACGCATGGTCTGTTTGAGGTGTGGAATAGTGATTTGTTACTACAAATGCAGCCTCTGCAATAGCCTTATCTACATCGCCGCGAGATAATGTTTGACGAGACAATACATTTCCGTTTGGATGTAGCTGAGGTGCATCTGGTTTCAATGCTTCTAATGGGTCTACTACAGGCTCTAACTCAGTATAATCAACTTCAACGAGAGCAAGAACTTCATCTAAGTATTTTTTCTCAGTTGTCGCTACTAGTGCAATAGCATCACCGACATAACGAGTGATATCGCCTTCTGCAATGAGCACATCCCAGTCTGGTACCAAGTGACCAGTCTTATTGAATGGAACATCTTTAGCAGTTAAAGCCGTTACACATTTAGGATGTGCAAGTGCTTTAGAAACATCAACGCGATCAACTCTAGCGCGAGGATATTTAGAGCGCAATGCTTTAGCATAAATCATGCCATCCATATGTATATCATCAGCGTATTGTCCAGTACCTAGTGCTTTTTCCTCTGCATCTACACGGTGTAAACGAGCACCTACATTACCAGTTGTATCCTTTTCAGGAACTGGTAAGTTCTCACGGAACATTTTTGCTGCCAGCATAATGCCTTCTTCAATTTTTACATAGCCTGTACAACGACAAATGTTGCCTAAAATAGCTTTTTTTACATCATCAGGTGTAGGGTCATTATTTTCATCAATCAAAACTTTTGCACTAATAATCATACCTGGGATACAGAAACCACACTGCACCGCTCCGCATTCACCAAAAGCATAGGTGTATACCGCTTTTTCCCGTTCAGACAGTCCCTCAATTGTTACAACCGATTTACCATCTAATTGGGATAATTTAGTTACACAAGCCTTTGCTTTTTTTCCGTCTATAATTACTGTACACGTACCACAAGCACCAGCACTACAGCCTTCTTTAGTGCCCGTCAATTTCAAATCAGCTCTCAAGAAATCAATTAAACGTTGATCCTCTTGAACCTCATGTTGGGTGCCATTCACTTGAAAGCGGTACATATATAGCCCTCCTTTCATTAAGGAATACATTCACCAAGATATGATTCTATTAAGGATCCATCTTGTACCACATGGTGACCTCTAAGGATTACATCTCGAACTTTACCTGTTACAGATATGCCCTCATAAGGTATATAGTCTGCCTTTGTATGGGCGGATTCTTTCGAAAGCACATGCTCAATGCGCTTATCAACAATTGTAATATCCCCATCGCTACCAACGGCTAACGTGCCCTTCTTAGGATACATACCGTAAAGCTTTGCAGGATTTTCACTAACTAATTTCATAAAATCTACAGCGCTCATATTGCATTGATTTACCAATACATCATAAGCTACGATTCCTCGTTCCTCAGCACCTGGAATACCACCAGGTATACGAGTAAAATCATATCGACTTTTTAGTTTTTGATCATCAAAAGTAAAGCTACAATGATCAGACCCAATCGTTTGGAATATACCGTTTACTAAGGCATCCTTTAATGCCATTTGATCCTGAATTGTTCTCAGAGGTGGGCTCATCACATATTTAACACCTTCAAAATCAGGTAAGTTATATCGTGATTCATCGAGTACTAAATATTGTGGACATGTTTCACAAGTCACTTTATGCCCTAAGTTTCGTTCCCGAACAACCTCTTCTAGGCCCTCTTTAGAACTTATATGAACAATATGTACAGGATAGTCTAATGCAGCACCGATTGTACTAAAGCGCTTAATCGCTTCCGATTCAATCATGGCAGGTCTTGTGAGTGGATGATTGCTTACATCTAGTTCACCACGTTTACGTTTATCAGCTACGAGCGCATCAATAAGATCACCATTTTCACAGTGTGCTCCAACGAGAGCTCCTGTAGGTTTGATTGCCTCTATAGCATCATAAATTTCTCGATCTGTTAAACGGAAGCCATACGCTAAATACACTTTAAAAGATGATACACCAGCCTCTACGACCTTCGGTATCTCACGAGCTACATTTTCATTCATTTCTACAAGTTCCATATGGAATTTATAGTCACAGGAGCAATGCCCTGCGGCACGCTCCTTATGAACCTCTAAGCCTTTACAAAGGGAGCCTTCCTCAGGAGAAGCAAAATTGATAATTGAAGTAGTCCCGCCAAGGATAGCAGCCTTTGTGCCACTATCAAAATCATCCGCAGTAGACGCTAAGGCATTTGTCATCTGAAAGTGTGTGTGTGGATCTATGAATCCAGGGAACACATAGCAACCTTTTGCATCAATTACTTTAGCTCCTTCTGGAACAGGAACGTGTTCATCGATGGCGACAATTTTGTCGCCATCGATTAATAAATCTCCGGTAAGGATTCGATCAGTTAAGACCAAGTCCCCTTGTTGTATGATAATCATGATACATAGTACACATGCTCTTTACAGAAGGCATGTACAACTCCTTTCAATTCTTCAGGTAATGCATCAATGTCACATACGGCTTCTTCACCTTTGAAGCGGTAACCACAGCTAGTGCCTGTGATGTAGAAACCATCATTTGTACTATCTGCTAAAGCTTCAGCATTGTGGAAGAATGTAATGCGATCCTTGTATGGTTGACAAGGTTCTACGCAATGACATGCACAGTTACCACACTCATTACAGCTTTGATCTACATGGACAATCAATTTAGCATCATTTACAGTAACGACTTCATTACATCTGTTAGGACATACGCGAACGCAAGCACCACATACTACGCGGCAGTGGTAGTCAGAGCTACGTGTACTAGGGAAGGATGGCATTGCTTCACGTTTTTTCTTCATTGCATCGCTTTTCTTGAATACTTTATTTTCAGCGATGTCTTTAGCAAGTGCTGCGATAAGTTCTTTATGAACTTTTAATGCAGCATTATAATCAGTAGATTCAACTTCATCTGCCAAAGCTTTGAAAGTATTGTAACCTTCGCCTTGGAGAAGTATTGTACATACTGTTACAGGCCAGATACCACAATCAAAGATGGCTTTAATGTTTTGTTTTACAGCGCCACCACTGTAAGACATTGGTAAACGTTCACCGAATTGAGCACTTAAAAGCTCAGCTACACCAATTGTTACAGGTAACAAGGATTTACCAGACATGTACATTTGCTCGCCTGGCAATTCATTGTTATGAATTTGTACAGGGAATGTATTTGTCAATTTAACGCCAAAGATCTTGTTGTGTTTTTCACCAAGAGCGATAAGACGTTCTAACATTGGAACAGCTTTATCGAATTGAAGGTCAACTTCGAATTGATGATCTTCAAAGTCAATATATTCAAAGCCAGCATTATCTAACAACTCTCTAATGCGTTTTGGACCTAACAATGTAGGGTTGCATTTCAAGTATAGATGAAGACCTTTTTCACTGATAAGGTAAGAACAAATGGATTCTATTTCTTCAGCTGGGCAACCGTGCATTGTGGACAATGTGATTGCTTGGCAAAGTTCATCGCTAATGGAGTTGATGAATTCAGCATCGATATGTTCAAATTCATCTACATGATCAAGACACCATTGTTTGCATTCATCCCACATAGGAGATTGAGATGCGCTGCGCATTGTGTTGATGAATTTATCAACCATTGGGCTCTTAATACCAGCCAAGTTGTAACCAACACTCATAATGAATAAGAAGCCATCTGGATCGCCTAAGCCTAATTCTTTAGAGATTAATTTTAATGCGAACCAAGCTTTGATGTATTCATCAGCAGCTTCATCACAGCTATATTCAGAAGACCACTCTACGTTATATGCTTCGTCTACAGAGTAGATACAAGGTCTAGGAATACCTAATTCTTCACCGTACATAATTTGTACAGTTTTTAATTCGATGCAACGAGCACCAGCTACATAAGATGCCACAATGTTTTGTGCCAACTGTGTATTAGGGCCAGCTGCAGGACCTACAGGGTTTTCAATGGATTTACCAAAGATAGATAAGCGTTGATCATGATTCGTACGATGAATTTTATTTACATTGTAAATACGATTGTACATCTTGTACTCAGTCATAATGTGGTTCATCAAATTTCCGAAACTTACCGGATACATAATGTCACTCATAATGTCACACTCCTTTAAAGCGCTTGCGTTATGGGTTTAGTCGTTTCCATAAACCTTTAGATGTTGCTAAAACTTCATTCATTACTTCAGCTTTGTCGATGCCTTGTAACTTACGATCGATCATACGTGGTACACCATCACTAATAGTTGTTACCACATACATACCATTAGCACCGAATAATAAGTGACCATTGATGTTATTTTCATCAAGTGGCGTTGGTGCTGCGTAATCAAGAACGATTACGTCAGCGGCGGCACCTTTTTTTAGGATGCCAACTGTAGTATCGAAGAATTCATTCGCCATTTTACGGTTGTTTTCAAATAGCATATGAGGAACTTCGCCCCAACCTACATATGGTTTATGTTGCTCATGTTTTACAAGGCAGTTTGCCACTTTGTAAGATTCGAGCATATCATTTGTATAACCATCTGTACCTAGACCAACTGTGATACCTGCACCTAATAGTTTTAAGATATCTGTTGTGCCTACTGCATTACCCATGTTACTTTCTGGATTATGTACAACCTTAGCTTGAGATTCTTTCAATAATTCCACATCTTGATCAGTTACATGTACGCAGTGACCTGCAATACTCTTAGGACCTAAAATTCCTGCCTCTACAAGTCGTCTCACAGGTGTCATGCCATATTTTTCTTTACTATCTGCCACATCTTCAGGGCCTTCGGCAACATGAACGTGATAACCTAACTTGTCTTCATTTTGTGCTTTTACATAATCTAATGTTTCAGAACTTAACGTGAAGGATGCATGTAAACCCATCATAGCAGCGAGTCTAGATGGATCTTTTTTCGCTTCTTTACCAAAACGCACATTTTCTGCAACAGCTGCTTTCATTTGGTCAACACCGTTACGATCAGAGACTTCATAGCATAAACAAGAACGAACACCGAACTGTTTAGCTACATCAGCAATTACAGATAAACTATTAGCAGTTTCACCATAGCTTGCATGATGATCGAAGATAGTAGTAACGCCGTTTTCTATACATCCTAAATATGTAAGTAATGCACTAGCTTTCACATCTGGAGCTGTCAATTTATTATCTAAATAGAACCAGAGTCCTTCTAAAATTTCACCAAAGTTAGTTGGTGCTGGACCAGGCAAGGATAAGCCGCGTGCAAGAGCAGAGTAAATATGATGATGTGCATTTATAAAGCCTGGCATAATCAAACCGCCATGAGCATCAATAATTTCTGCATCTTTATATTGTTTGCATAATTCATCATATGTACCAATATCTATAATCTGAGTTCCGTCAATAACAACAGCACCATCATAAATGATAGGTCTATCAGTATCGCGAGTAATTACAGTACCTTTTCCTAATATAATCATAGGGCACCTCCCCAACGAAACGTTGGATGCATACTTATAAATCCATATATTATTATAATACGATACGCGTACCTGTTTTTCCTGCTATACCATCCTTAGATTTTTCTAATAATGTAATAATGGAAACACGGCCTTTTTTAGATTCTGCAAAGGCAATAGCTGCTTCTACCTTAGGTTTCATAGAGCCTTCTGCAAATTCGCCTGCTGCTGCATATTTTTTCGCATCTGCCACGGTTATTTCATCTAGCCATTTTTCATTTTCTTTACCAAAATTAATGGCAACCTTTTCAACAGCGGTTAATATAACAAGTACATCTGCATCAATTTCTTGTGCTAATAGGCTACTAGTCCAGTCTTTATCAATAACGGCTGCTGCACCATGAAGTTCATTACCTTCTCTAGTTACAGGAATACCGCCACCACCACAAGCAACGATTAATTGTTTCCCTACCAAGCCTTTAATCGCTTCAATTTCGATAATTTCCTGAGGTGCTGGAGATGCTACTACACGGCGATATCCGCGACCAGAATCTTCTTTTACAACGTAATCGTAATTTTTTTCTGCGTATTCAGCTTCTTCTTTAGTCATAAAGTGACCGATTGGTTTTGTTGGATTTTGGAATCCAGGGTCATTTTGGTCAACTAATACTTGCGTAACCATTGTCATGGTTGGCAAATGTTCAATACCACGATTTAACAACTCTTCGTGAAGGGCATTTTGTAAGTCATACCCGATATATGCTTGGCTCATAGCCACACATACGGACAATGGTGTATTTGGTTGGCCTTCTACTTCACGTGTCAATGCAGCCATCGCATTGTTGATCATACCAATTTGAGGACCATTGCCATGAGTTACTACCACATCACAATCAGCTTCTACTAAATCAATAATCGTTTTAGCTGTACTTTTTACTGCAATTTTTTGTTCCGGAAGGGAATTACCTAATGCATTCCCACCTAACGCTACTACAACTCTTTTTTTCATGTTATGCCTCATAACAAACTATTAAGAATAAAAAGGGGCCATCAACACGGATGGCCCCTAAAGTTTACTTTACGGTTGAACTCGATCAGTTCCCTTCCGTTCTAATTCTTTTAAGGTTTCTACAGGATTCTTAAATTTGCTTAAGAAGATCATAGCTGCAATAACATATGGTTTGTAGCTTGCTTCTTTATAAAGAGGTACGCGATAGCGATCGAATACTGTTGCGTCTACTTCGCCTTCTTCACAACTTACACCTGTAATATCTGCTGGTAAGCAATGTAAGTAAAGAGCTTTACCGTCTTTAGTGAGACTCATCATCTCTTCAGTACATGCCCAATCTTTATGTTTACCATTTTCTTCAAGAAGAACTTTTTCTAATGCTTTAATGCCTTCATGGTCGTTTTCGCCATACAATTTCGTACGTTTTTCCATCGCACCAAATGGAGCCCAGCTCTTAGGATATACGATATCTGCATCTTTGAAAGCATCCTTCATATCGTTAGTTCTACGGAAGGAACCGCCGCTTTCTTCAGCTTGTTTCTTAGCAATTTCTTCAACTTCTGGCATTACTTCATAGCCTTCAGGATGTGCTAATACAACTTCCATACCTAAACGAGTGAATAAACCAATAGCACCTTGAGGTACGGATAAAGGTTTACCATAAGATGGAGAGTAAGCCCAAGTCATAGCAATTTTTTTGCCTTTAAGATTTTCTACACCACCGAATTCTTTGATGATATGAGCCGCATCAGCCATGATTTGTGTTGGATGGTCGATATCACATTGTAAGTTTACAAGTGTAGGACGTTGTTCTAATACGCCATCTTCATGACCTTCTTTAACTGCATCAGATACTTGATGCATGTAAGCATTACCTTTACCGATGTACATATCATCACGGATACCGATAACGTCAGCCATGAAGGAGATCATATTCGCTGTTTCACGAACTGTTTCACCGTGAGCAATTTGGGATTTACCTTCATCCAAATCTTGCACTTCAAGACCTAACAAGTTACACGCAGAAGCGAAGGAGAAACGAGTTCTTGTAGAATTATCGCGGAATAAAGAAATACCAAGGCCACTGTCGAATACTTTAGTGGAGATATTGCGTTCTCTAAGAGCGCGTAATGCATCTGCTACTGCCCAAACACCTTTTAATTCATCTTCAGATTTTTCCCATGTAAGGAAGAAATCTTCGCCGTACATTTTGCTAACGTCTAAGTCTTTTAAAGTTTCAATACTTTTATTGAAGTCTGTCATCTGTAAGTCCTCTCTTTCAATTCCCTAAAGGGCTACTTAGGATCTAACTTTATACGGTACCTCACCCAATGGTGAGGTACCATATTAAATTTGTAGTTATGAACTATGTTCTAGTGATTTTCGTTTTAAAGAGATCTAATTCAATGTATATGATATTAGTCTTTGCAGTATACGGATGGTAATAATGCATATACAGCTGCACATGTTACAAGGTCTTGTTTCCATGTGATTTCGTTAGGAGCATGTGCTTGTGCTTCTGCGCCAGGACCGAAGCCGATGCAAGGGATTCCATTACGGCCCATGATGGAAACACCATTTGTGGAGAATGTCCATTTATCAGTCAATGGACGAGCTTTACGCATTTCAACAGTATCTTCAGCGCCGATACGTTCGTTACCATACAAGCTAGTGTATGCTTCTTCCAAAGCTTCTGTTACTTTGTGATCTTTAGGAATTACCCAAGTTGGGAAGTAACATTCGATTGGATATGTTAAACCAGTCCAGGATGGACGAGCATATTCATACATGGATACTTTCGCACCATATTCTTTAACATGTGGTAAAGCTTCGATTTCTGCCAAGCAGGATTGCCATGTTTCGCCAGCTGTCATACGACGGTCCAAGGAAACGGCGCAAGAGTCAGCTACTGCACAACGGCTTGGAGAAGTGTAGAAGATTTGGGAAGTAGTTACAGTACCGCGACCTAAGAAGCGAGCTTCTTCGTAGTGGTCAGGGTTGAATTTAGGGTCAAGCATTTTTACAAGACCTTTAATTTTTGTGCTTTCATCAGCAGAGTTAGCATTCAACTCACGGATGTCTTGAAGAATGTCTGCCATTTTGTAAATTGCGTTGTCACCGCGTTCAGGAGCGGAGCCATGGCAAGATACGCCTTGTACATCTACGCGGATTTCCATACGGCCACGTTGACCACGGTAGATACCGCCGTCAGTAGGTTCAGTGGATACTACGAATTCAGGACGAATATTACGTTCTTTAATCATGTATTCCCAGCAAAGACCATCGCAGTCTTCTTCTTGTACTGTACCTACAACAAGTACGCGATATTTATCACTTAAAAGACCTAAGTCTTTCATGATTTTAGCGCCGTATACAGCGGATACGATACCACCTAATTGGTCGGATACACCACGACCACCGATTTTAGTTTCATCTTCAAAACCTTCATAAGGATCAAAATTCCAGTTATCGCGGTTGCCAATACCTACTGTATCGATATGAGCGTCGAAGGCAATAAGAGTTTTACCAGTACCCATGTAACCAAGAATGTTACCCATTGGATCTACTTCAACTTCGTCGAAGCCAAGATCTTTCATTTCTTTTTCAATGCGTTGAACGTGTTCTTTTTCTTCTGCACTTTCACCAGGGAATGCTACGATTTCACGTAAGAACTTGGTCATCGCTGGTCCATAAGTTGCTGCTGCTTGTTTAATTGCTTGTAAATCCATAATTAATGCCTCCTAACGATCTTCACCATACCACATAATGTTTTTATATCTTTCAGGGTCTGTATCACCTTCAGTGGAGAAGCAGAGCACCTTTGAAGACGCATCTAATTCTAATTCCTTGCGTAAGTCTTCATATTCTGGCATTGTCATAATTGCCGTTACAAGACCTAGTGGAACCGCACCAGATTCACCTGTAGTGATTGGTGTATCACCTTTAATCGGTGCACCACCAACGCGCATACCAAGTCTTGCTACCCAATCAGGAGCAGATACGAATACATCCGCATGGTTTCTCAAAATATCCCAAGAAACTGTATTTGGTTCACCACATGCAAGTCCAGCCATGATTGTTTCTAAATCACCCTCAACGATACGAGGATTACCATCATCAGCTACAGCCCCTTTATATAAGCAAGCTGCTGCTTCAGCTTCTACAACCACTAATTTAGGTTTCTTAGTTGCATTGCTGTATAAATTAGTGAAATAACCTACTACAGCACCTGCTAGGGAACCTACACCAGCTTGTACAAATACATGAGTTGGTACCTTACAGTTTTCAGATTCTAACTGATTTGCCGTTTCCATAGCCATTGTGCCATAGCCTTGCATGATCCAGTTTGGAATTTCTTCATAACCTTCCCATGCTGTATCTTGAACTACAACACCATTTGGAACTTCTTTAGATTTTTTAGTTGCTAACCGTACACATTCATCGTAGTTGAATTCTTCGATCGTTACGGTAGCACCTTCATTTTCAATTTGTTTTCTACGATATTCTGTAGATCCTTTAGGCATGAACACTACTGCTTTTTGACCTAATTTATTAGCTGCCCAGGCTACGCCACGTCCGTGGTTACCATCAGTAGCTGTAAAGAATGTAGCTTGTCCGAATTCTTCTTTTAATTGTGGAGAAGTTAATACATCATATGGTACATCTTCAACATTTTTACCAGTTTGTTGAGCTACATATTTTGCCATTGCATAAGAGCCGCCTAATACCTTAAACGCATTTAAGCCAAAGCGGTAAGATTCATCTTTTACAAAGAGAGAATTAACACCGATATAATCTGCTAATTTTTCTAGCGATACTAGTGGAGTTACACTATACTGTGGAAAACTTTCATGAAATGCTTTAGCTTTCTTAATTTCTCTAACATCCATAACGGACAAAAACTTGTCACTAGATGGTGCCATCGTATTACGTTTCCACTGAATTCGGTCCATATTTGCCTCCTAGGATTCTTCCTTTACAGTATTTAAATCACTATAAAGAGTAAACTTAGAAATATTGAAATACTCCGCAATCTTTTCTGAAGATTTAGAGATAAGAAAAGCCCCTTTTTCATTTAAGTAGCTAATAGCTTTTAGTCGCTCTACTTTATTCATGAGTGGGCCAGGTTTGCCAACTAAGCGTTCTGCTTCTAGTAGTAAATCATCTAATAGTTCCGATACACTTGTAGTAATTTTTTCAACAGTGCCAGTCTCATCTTGACCTATCCCTATAAGACTTTCAAGTGATCGATGCATCATAACAAACTCTGTGATATCTTGATTAATTCCTAATAGGTATTCAATATTGCCATTATCATCACGGATATACATGGTAGAAGATTTTAATATCCGTCCATCCTTAGTTTTTGTTAGATACCCAAATCTACCTTCACTACCATCATCATAGTTGAGTACATCTAAAACCACATGTGATGGACCATCACCAACATGACGATTCGTTATCGTACCATTTTCTATATATACAAGTGATGTATCGAGATCTCTTTGTAAGTCATGTATTAGTACTTCACAAGATGGTCCGAATTGTATGGCCAATCCATGGGCTATTACTTTTAGCCGTTCCAATGTACTCATTGAGATAACCTCCCTCTCATCGGTATCGGTTAACTTTATGGTCTAAATAACTTCAGTCCGCTTACATAGTTAGCATTATGAGAACAATTCTAACTATTTTTGTATCAACCTAATTTTTTGTTAGGTTCCTTACTTAAATTATAGGTCTATGTACACGAAAATGCAACGCTATTATGCATTAAAGTTATTTATAAATATACAGATACATACATCCATTGTTACAAACATATACACTCCCTGTGATTTCCATCACATAAACCGGCTGTTATAAAAATTTTTAATGACCTTTGTGCTATCACATCTATAT
>NZ_DXLG01000027.1 GCF_019414865.1 Veillonella sp. | reverse complement strand
CAGTAATTTACTGGCTCCATCGCCTATAAAACCAACACGTTTTGTCCTATAACCCAAGTTCTTTGAACTTACTACTTTTTTTACGTAAAAGAAAGGAGCGGAACACTTGTTCCGCTCCTTTAGCGTATGAGATTAACGATCTTTTTTACTAGACTTTTTACTTTTGGATGAATTAGATTTCTGTTCAGTTGCATCATCTTTTGAGCCACTGTCATCTTTTACTGCTTCATCTTTTGACTTGTCTTTATCGTCTTTTTTATCCGCCTTTTCGTCCTTAGCGGCTTCTTTTTTAGGCTGTGCTTTTGCAGGGTTGTAATAACCTTCAGAGACAGCTGATTGTGCGCTAGCAGGAACGGAGAAGTCAGAAGCAGGGGTATTGGCAAGAGCATTTGCCATGAATTGGCCCCACATAATAGCAGGTGTGTCACCACCGGTGATGCCTCGTAATGTTTCCGAGCCATAGTCATCACCAATCCAAACGGCAGCTACTAAATCAGGCGTGTAACCAACGAACCAAGCATCCTTGGAATCATCTGTTGTACCAGTTTTACCTGCTGCAGGACGACCGATTGCGGCATTACCACCAGTACCGCCATTTATAACGGATTCTAGCATATTTGTAATGATTGCTGCATCTTTTTCGTCTACAACGCGTTTTTCTTGGATGGAGTGTTCCTCCACAACTTGACCATTGCGGTCTACAATTTTAACGATTGCCGTAGGTTGAACCTTGATACCACCATTAGCAAGTACACCATAAGCTTGAACCATTTCAAGAGGTGTTACACCATGAGTTAAACCACCGAGTGCAGTAGACAAGTTATTATCTTGATCTGTAAGGGTAGTGATACCCATTTCTTTGGCAAGTTTAATAATCTTAGACATGCCTACTTCATCAGCAATTTTTACGGCAGCTACGTTACGAGAATGTTGTAATGCATAGCGATATGTAATATTACCTACGAAGTCATTTTCATAGTTTTTAGGGCTCCAGTTACCAAATGTAACAGGGCTATCATCTACGATAGAACCAGGAGTTTTACCAGATTGAATAGCTGCTAAATATACAAATGGCTTCATGGCGGAACCTGGTTGACGTTCTGCTTGTGTAGCACGGTTAAATGCATCATCACCGCGGCCACCAACCATAGCCATAATGTAACCATTATGAGGGTTCATAGCTACGATAGCACCTTGTGGTTGATGTAAACCATTGCTATCAGTGTAGTAATTAGGCAAGTTTTGCATTGCTGCTACAGCTGCATTTTGTGCATCCATATCAAGAGTTGTATAAATTTTTAAACCATCTTTATAGATTGCATCGTCGCCATATTTTTCAGAAACTTGTGCAATAACATAGTTAATGAAGTAAGACGCATTAGATTTTTCATGCGTTTGTTCTTGTTTTGCCACTAAGCCTAAATCTGCTTGACGTGCTTCATCAGCTTGCTCTTGTGTAATGTAACCGTATTTAACCATTTGGCCTAATACAACAGCTTGACGTTTTTTACTAGCTTCCAAATCATTGAATGGAGAGTAGTAGTTAGGACTTTGTGGTAAGCCTGCAATGAGTGCTGCTTGAGCTAGCGTTAATTGGCTAGCATCCTTACCAAAGTATACATGAGCTGCAGATTGCACACCGTATGCACCTTGGCCAAAGTAAATTTGGTTCATGTACATTTCAAGGATTTCATCCTTAGTGTAATGTTGTTCAATTTTTAGTGCTAGTAATGCTTCAGAAATTTTACGTTTAAATGTTCTGTCTTGAGACAAGAATGCATTACGCGCTAACTGTTGAGTGATAGTAGAACCACCTTCAGATACGCCACTATGAACAAGGTTAACCCATACAGCACGTAAGATACCAACTGGGTCGATACCGTGATGGGAGTAGAAGCGAGAGTCCTCAGTAGCAACAAAGGCATTTTGTAAATCCTTTGGTACATCTTTTAAAGGTACTGGTAATCGATTCTCTGTGGAATGAACCGTTGTGATGAGATTACCGTGCACATCGTAAATTTGAGACGATGCGGAAGGACGTACATTGGATACATCTGGTAGGTTAGACAGTGTGGCACTGATAAAACCACAGCCACCTCCGGCTACGATGAGTATAAGGAGAAGGGCACAAATCCAAAATAGACGCTTTGGACTTGTTTTCTTCGGTGTAGAGCCGCTACCGTTAGAACGGCGGCTGCTTCTCGCATTTGAGTTATTACTCATAGAGTCACCTCTTTTTTCTTTTGTTAGTAAATATAACGTAAATTCTATTACGCAGTTATAAATATTATATCATAAATGGCTTAAAACCAATACTATATATATAATTGTGAAAGTTTTTAGATAATGGTATACTAAAACAATAGTATTTCGAGGAGGATTATCATGGTTAGTGCTCAAGAACAAGTACGCCAAATTAAACACGGCGTAGCAGATTTAATTAATGAACAAGATCTTGTAAAGAAAATAGAAAAATCCATTAAGGAAAATAAACCGTTAGTTGTAAAACTAGGTTTGGACCCAACAGCGCCAGATATTCATTTGGGTCATACTGTACCACTTCGTAAATTACGTTTGTTCCAAGAATTTGGTCATCAAGTAGTGATTGTTATCGGTGGTTTCACTGCACGTATTGGTGATCCTACTGGTAAAAGCGCAACTCGTCCACCACTTACAAAAGAAGAAGTATTGAAAAATGCTGAAACTTATAAAACACAAATCTTCAAAGTGTTGGATCCTGAAAAAACTATCGTTCGCGACAACAGTGAATGGCTTGAATCCATGAATTTTGCTGATGTTCTACGTTTGGCAAGTTCTTACACTGTAGCGCGTATGATGGAACGTGATGATTTCAATAAACGCTTTAAAGAAGGTCGTGCTATTGGTGTTCATGAGTTTATGTATCCATTGATGCAAGGTCAAGATTCTGTTGCATTACATGCTGACGTTGAATTTGGTGGTACAGACCAAACTTTCAACTTGTTAATGGGCCGTCATTTACAAGAATTAGAAGGTCAAGAACCACAAGTTGTTATCACAATGCCATTGCTTGAAGGCCTTGACGGTGTTCAAAAAATGAGTAAATCTTTAGGCAATTACATCGGTATCGACGAAGAACCTAAAGAAATGTACGGTAAAGCAATGTCTATTCCAGATGAATTGATGATGCGCTACTTCATGCTCGTTACAGATATGCCAATTGAAGAACAAGAGGACATGGAAAAACGTCTTGAAAGTGGTGAATTACATCCACGTGACGCTAAAATGCAATTAGCTCGTACCATTGTTCGTTTGTACCATGGTGAAGCGGCTGCTCTTGAGGCTGAAGAAGAATTCAAACGTGTTTTCCAACAACGCGCATTACCTACAGATATTCCTGAATATGCTATGGATGCGCCAACAGAACCAATCTTTGTTCCACAATTCTGTACAGATGCTGGTTTGACTGCTTCTAATGGTGAAGCACGTCGTTCCATTAAAGCTGGTGCTTTCAAAGTAAATGGTGAAAAATATACAGAAGAAAACCTTACCCTTGAAGATGGCATGATTGTTCAAGTTGGTAAACGTAAATTCGTAAAAATTAAATTTAACTAATATAAAACTGTGATGAGATAGAAACCTCATCACAGTTTTTTTATGTCTATTTGGTCTATGAGACTATTTATCTACTAAATCTGTTGTTTGTAAAGCAAAAAATGACTTACAAGTTCATGTATAATAAAAGTAAAATATAAATACAAATACAAATATAAAATACAAATTTGACATATAAAAATTTTATATAGATATCGTATAGTATCTATAAAGTAAGAGGACTGTATATGGACAAAGAACTAAGTAACTTTTTAGAACAACGAGAACATACTGTTCTTACCGATATTGATGTTATAACTGCGGCAGTAGCAGTACCATTACTAGAAATTGATGGGGAAGATCATGTAGTGTTTACTGTGCGCAGTAATAAGCTACGCCGTCAACCAGGTGAAATCAGCTTCCCCGGTGGACATTGTGAGACTAATGATAAAAGTGGTGCCCATGCTGCTATGCGTGAATGCTCTGAAGAACTGGGAATTAATCTAGATCAAATTGAATTACTTGGTAATTTAGATTGCCTCGTATCCGCGATAGGTGTCAAACTATATGCCGTAGCCGTGCGCCTACATACAAGTGATTTGAAACCAAATCCTGACGAAGTAGGAGAGGTATTCACAGTTCCATTACAATATCTATTAGACATGGAACCGACGGTGGGGCATCTAGACATTGGAACTAAGCCGTTAAAAGACTTTCCGTTCCATTTATTAGAAGGCTACAACATTGATTGGAAAATCAGGCAAAACTACTCCGTTTATTTCTATCCTTATAAACAATACACCATATGGGGGCTAACTGGGCGAGTACTGAAGAACTTTTTAGATATATATAGGGAGATAGATTTGCATAATAATCCTCATATAAATTGACAGATTGTAAATTAAGGTATACTATTTATGTGTAAAAGGTTTAATGTGTTGCACTAATTAATCTAGGAGGTTCTCACATGAATCGCGAAACAGCATACGTACTTTGGTTTGATGAATTACGACGTGAAGATGTTAATTTAGTTGGTGGTAAGTCTTCTTCCTTAGGGGAATTGACATCCTCCACTAATGTACCTGTACCTTACGGTTTTGCTACAACTGCTCATGGTTATCGTGAGTTTATGAAAGCAACAGGACTAGAAGATAAAATCCGCGCTGAACTTGATGCGTTAGATGATGTAGAAAATTCTGCATTATTGCGTGAAGTATGTGCTAAAATTCGCCGCATGATTTGCGAAGAAGAAATGCCTAAAGAATTGGCAGATGCTATCCGTCATGCTTATGAAGAACTTGGTAAAAAAGTAAACGAAGAAAATCCATTCGTAGCAGTTCGTTCTAGTGCAACAGCAGAAGACTTGCCAGATGCAAGTTTCGCAGGCCAACAAGATACATATTTAAATGTACGTGGTGCTGATGTTATTATTCAAAAAGTAAAAGAATGCTATGCATCTACTTTCACAGACCGTGCAACATATTACCGTGTAAAACAAGGTTTCGATCATATGACAGTAGCATTGAGTGCAGCTGTTCAAATGATGGTATTCTCTAAAGCTGCTGGCGTAATGTTCACTGTTGACCTTGTAACAGGCAATGATAACAATATTCTTATCGAAGGTTCTTGGGGTCTTGGTGAATACGTTGTACAAGGTACCGTTACACCAGATAATTTCCGTGTAGATAAAGCTAAAATGGAAATTACAGACCGCATGATTAATGACAAAAATATCCGTTTAGTTCGTAAAGCTGACGGCGACTGTGTTGAAGAAGTTGTTCCAGCAGATGAAGCTAAACAACAAGTTATTACAGATGCTCAAGTGTTAGAGCTTGCTGAATATGCAAAAGCAATCGAAAAACATTATGGTTGCTACATGGATATGGAATGGGGCGTAGATGAACGAGATGGTAGAATTTGGATTTTACAAGCTCGTCCAGAAACAGTTTGGTCCCGTAAAGAAAAAACAGAAGTATCTGAAAAACCTAGCACATTAGATGCAGGTAATCGCGATATTATCGTAAAAGGTTTGCCAGCATCCCCTGGTAATGCAGCTGGTAAAGCTCATGTTATCATCAATCCTGAGGATATTGATGAGTTTAAAGAAGGCGAAATCCTTGTCACAGCTATGACAGCTCCTGACTGGGTACCAGCAATGAAAAAGGCAAAAGCAATCGTTACTGATGCTGGTGGTATGACTTGTCACGCGTCTATCGTTAGCCGTGAGCTTGGTATTCCTTGTATCGTAGGTACTAAGAGTCGTAGCCATGAAGCAACTACATCCATTAAAGATGGTCAAATGATTACTGTTGATGCTACAAATGGTATCGTATATGATGGCGTATTAGAAGATATTGTTAAAAAGCCAGAAGCACAAGCTACTGCAAGTGTTGCCACTGAATATGTTCCTGTAACAGGCACTAAAATTTACATGAATTTAGGCAATCCTGATTTAGCTGAAAAACATGGCGTATTACCATGTGATGGTATTGGTCTAATGCGTGAAGAGTTCATTTGGACTACTTTCATTCACGAACACCCATTACACCTTATTGAAACTGGTCGCAGTGACTTTGCAGTTAATACATTGGCAGAAGGTATGCGTAAAGTGTGTCAAGCATTAGCTCCTCGCCAAGTAGTAGTTCGTTTGAGCGACTTCAAATCTAGCGAATACCGTGATCTCAACGGTGGCGACAAATATGAACCACATGAATCCAGTGCATTACTTGGCTGGCGTGGTGCAGCTCGTTACTATGATCCAAAATATACACCTGCTTTCAAATTAGAATTAGAAGCAATCAAAAAAGTACGTAACGAATTTGGTTTCAAAAACTTACAAGTTATGATTCCATTCTGCCGTACTGTAGAGGAAGCTGAATTAGTAACTAATTTGATGGCTCAAGAAGGTCTTGTACGCGGTAAAGATTTCAAAATCTGGCTCATGGCTGAAATTCCAGCAAATATTATCTTAGCTGATCAATTCAATAAATATGTAGATGGTTATTCCATTGGTTCTAACGATTTGACAATGCTTGTTCTCGGTTGTGACCGCGATAACGAAACAGTTCAACATATTTACGATGAACGTAATTTAGCTGTTCGTAGAGCGATTCGTCATCTTATCGAAGTGGCACATAAAGATGGTAAAACTGTATCCATCTGTGGCCAAGCACCAAGTGTATACCCTGAACTTTGCGAATTCCTTGTGAAGAGCGGTATCGACTCCATTTCTGTTAATCCAGATGCAGTTGTAAGCACTAAGAAAATGGTGGCTCAAATCGAACAAAGAATTATGCTCGATGCTATGACTGGTCGTGGTCGTCAAGAATCTGACGAACTAAATTGGTAATAATATAGTTATGGTAAAAGAGGAGGCCTGTAGGTCTCCTCTTTTTCTGAATGGTAACTTAGGATATAATACAAACAGAGATGAAAGGGGGTTACCGTGTGAAACTGTCGAAACGACAAGAACAAATTGCTCAAATCGTTCGTGAAGAAGGACCTGTTACAGGTAGTGCTATTGCTGAACATTTAGAGGTTACGCGATCAGCATTGCGTTCAGATTTGTCTGTTTTAACTATGCTAGGTGTCTTAGATGCACGTCCTAATGTGGGCTATTACTATGTGGGGCTTTCAAAAGAAACACAAACAGCGGAGCGATTAAAGTCATTTCTGGTAAGTGATGTATTATCCCAAGCAGTTGTAGTCAATGGGGATACAAGTTTATATGACACGATTGTTACTATATTTACTGAGGATGTAGGAACCATTTTAGTGTGTGATGATTCCTATTTAGTAGGTGTCGTATCCCGTAAGGACTTGTTGCGTGCCTCTATGGGGCAAACAGATTCACACACCATGCCTATATCTATGATTATGACCCCTGTAAGTAAGGTTATAACTGTGGAGCCTACAGATACGTTAGTAGAGGCTGCACAGAAGATGATAGATTATGAGGTGGATTGTTTACCTGTTGTCGTTCGCGAGGATGTGGAAAACAAGAAACGTCTAAAGGTTGTAGGCCGCGTATCTAAAACGACGGTAACAAAAGTATTTTTAGAATGTAGCATACATTGAGGTTGATAGAATGGCAGAAAAAATTATTTATGCAATATCGGACTCCCTTGGGGAGACCGCAGAGGCTGTAGCAAGAGCTACGGCGAGTCAATATGATAAGGAACAAATTGAAATTGTTCGCATTCCATATATTGATAGTGAAAGCCAAATTGATGAAATTATAGCAGATGCAAAACGTGGTAATCATGTTATTTGTCATACCATTGTATCTGAATCTTTGCGCAAATATCTTCATGAAAAAGTAGCAGAATACAACATTCCTGCTGTAGATATTATGGGTCCAGTTCTCGATGCAGTAGGTACAGTAGCATCTACAAAGCCTCGTATGACAGCTGGTATGGTTCATAAACTAGACCAAGAATATTTCAAAAAGGTTGAAGCTATTGAGTTCGCCGTAAAATATGATGATGGTAAAAATCCATCGGGCTTTGAAAAGGCTGATGTAGTCATCATTGGTGTATCTAGAACAAGTAAGACACCATTGTCTATGTTCTTGGCATACAAAAAAATTAAAGCTGCTAACTTGCCATTGGTGCCAGAGGTACCATTGCCAGAGGAATTATTTAAAATTCCAGCAAAGAAAATCGTGGGCCTTATTATTGACCCATTTAAGTTAAATAATATTCGTAGTGAACGATTACGCGCTATCGGTTTAGAGGACGAAGCAAATTATGCTTCTATTGAGCGTATTCAATCCGAACTAGAATACGCGAAGGCTATTATGCGTCGTTTGCATTGCCAAGTGTTAGATGTTTCCAATAAATCTATCGAAGAAACAGCGTCTCTTGTTATGCAACTCATCGATCGAAACCGCGCCTCGGAGGGTAAATGAATATACGGGAACAAATAGAGGAGAGGGAGGCTTTACTCCTTTCTCCTTATGCTGCTAAAAGCCGCGATGCAATCCGTGATATTGATGAAGCTCCCGATCCACTTAGAACGGCATTTCAACGTGATCGGGACCGCATTATTCACAGTAAATGTTTTAGACGCTTAAAGCACAAGACGCAAGTTTATATTGCGCCAGGTGACCATTATCGTACGCGCATGACTCACACCCTTGAGGTAGGTCAGATTGGTCGTACAGTGGCTCGTGCATTGCGACTCAATGAAGACTTAGTAGAGGCTATCGCAATGGGTCATGATGTAGGACATACACCATTTGGCCATGTTGGCGAATATGCGTTGGGCGATATGGTAGGTCATTTCAACCATAATGAACAAAGTTTGCGCATGGTAGAGGTGTTAGAAAAGCATGGTGAACATCAAGGCCTTAATCTAACGACTGCTGTTCGCGATGGTATTTTAGGCCATACGGGGGCTACTATTCCTGTTACCTTAGAAGGCCAAATTATTCGTATTGTGGACCGCATTGCCTATTTGTGTCATGATTTTGATGATGCTCAACGTGCTGGTATGTTGACAGCAGAAGAGTTGCCTTTTGAAGTGCGTGAACACTTTGGCATGACTCCATCAAGTATGATTACGGCCATGGTAGAGGATATGGTTCGAGAGTCCTTAGATAAGCCTGTTATTTCTATGTCTTCAGATATAGAGATGACCATGAATCTATTCCGTCAATTTATGTTTAAAAATGTCTATTTGGCGCCAGCTTTAATTCCTGATCGAAATAAGGCATCCCATGTGGTGAAAAACTTATTTACTCACTTTATGGAACATCCTGACGATATGGAGGGCTGTGAAAGTAATCGAGAGTTTTACTCTACCCGTGATGTGGTTGATTATGTGGCAGGCTTAACAGATCAATATGCTATTAAGTTGTTTAAACAGTACTATATTCCAAATATTACCTTGTAAAACTTTTAGTAATAGGTATATAGATAACAAAAAAAGCAGTTAGTTCAAATGAACTAACTGCTTTTTTTGGGGCTCTAGAACCCCAAAGAGTACATGTACTTTTTATTTTACGCGCGTGTAATTTTATTAGAACGAAGGCAGCGAGTGCATACGTTAACTTTTTTAGTAGCACCGTCTACAACCGCCCGTACTCTTTGAATGTTCGGTTTCCAAGTTTTTCTTGTGCGAATGTGAGAGTGACTCACGTTCATACCGCTAGATGTGGATTTGCCACATACTTCGCAAAGGTTTGCCATAGTTTCCACCTCCAAGCTTAATCTATAACATAACAAAAGTATATTATCATAAAGACATAGTTAAAGCAAGTGTTTTTATCGTACATATTGCTCTTTTTATGAAATATACTACAATATAAGGTATACTATATATCATATTCTATGATATGAATGGGCTTTTACACAAGGATATACAGAAATTGGATATATCCTCAGTGTTTATCGTATATTTAAAGGAGTTTCTATGGATGAACGGTTAACGACCATTAAAGGAATTGGTCCTGGTCGGGAGAAACAATTGCATAAGCTAGGGATTACGAATGTAACATCATTGTTGACATATTTCCCTCGCAGCTATGAAGACCGCCGTACAATTTATAGAATTGGTGAATTAAAGTCTGGTATGACCGGTGGCGTTGTGGGGAATGTTATTGTTGTACAAGAAAAACGCCCTCGACCTAGATTGTCTATATTAGAGGTGGTCATTGCAGATGGTACAGGTCCTTTAAAGATTGTGCTATTTAACCAAGGGTATAAGAAAAACTTTTATAAAAAAGGGCAACGTCTATATGCGTATGGTAAAGCAGAATTCCAATATGGGTCTATGCAAATGAATACACCCCAAATAGAAAATTTGGGAGACGGTGGAGAACCTGATCGGGGTATCGTTCCCATTTATGCTCTTGCAGATGGGGTATCTCAATTTGTGGTGCGCTCATCGGTACGTAATTGGTTTGCAGCTAATCATGAATTGCCAGAGATTTTGCCTGCTGAAGTTCGTGAAGTACATCAATATATGACTCGTTATGATGCATTTAAAATGATGCATTTCCCAGAGTCTTCAGAGCGATATGAAGAAGCGCGTCATCAATTGGCCTATGAAGAGTTATTTGTCATGCAATCTGGATTGGCCTTGTTGCGGAATAAAGAGCAGTGTCATAAAGGACCTAAGATGGGACCTAATGGGGACTTAATGGCTCAGTGTATAGAAAACTTGCCGTTCTCCTTAACAGGTGATCAACAGCGTGCATTAGAAGACATTCGCATCGACATGGAAGATGAACGTCCTATGCAACGATTATTGCAAGGTGATGTAGGTTCTGGTAAAACTGTTGTAGCTACATTGAGTTTATTGAAGGCCATCGAAAATGGTTACCAAGGGGCATTAATGGCCCCTACGGAGATTTTGGCGGCTCAACATTATGAAGGCATAACAGAGGTATGTCGTAATTTAGGTATTACTATAGAGTTATTAACTGGTTCTACTACAAAAAAAGAAAAAGAGCGTATCTATGAAGGCTTAGCTGACGGATCAATTAATATGATCATCGGCACTCATGCGCTTATTCAGGAAGGTGTTAACTTCCATAATTTAGGTCTCGTCATTATCGACGAACAACATCGCTTTGGCGTAGAACAACGGGCGCGATTACAACAAAAGGGTACATACCCACATGTACTCATTATGACAGCTACACCAATTCCACGGACCATGACCTTATCTGTGTATGGCGATTTAGCGGTTTCTTTAATTAAAGAAATGCCACCAGGGCGTAAGCCTGTTAAAACGTATGCTGTAGATAGCTCATATAAAGAACGATTAAGAAACTTCTTCGGCAAAGAAATGGCAGAAGGACGTCAAGTTTACGTAGTATGTCCTCTAGTAGAAGAGTCTGAAAAATTAGACTTACAGGCAGCAGAAGAACTGTATTTAGAATTAAAAGAGTACTTTTACAAGGCCTATGAAGTTGGCCTTGTACATGGTCGCATGAAACCAAGTGAAAAGGATGAAGTGATGAATGCCTTCCATAAGGGAGAGATTTCATTACTCGTTTCTACTACCGTTATTGAAGTTGGTGTCAATGTGCCTAATGCGACCATTATGTGCATTGAAGGGGCAGAGCGATTTGGTTTATCACAATTGCACCAGTTGCGTGGCCGTGTAGGCCGTGGATCTCATCAATCCTATTGTATTCTTGTAAGTGATTCAAAAAATGATGTAAGCCAAGAGCGTTTAAAATTGATGGAACAGACACAGGATGGTTTTGAACTTGCCGAACAAGACTTATTATTGCGTGGTTCTGGTCAATTATTTGGCTTAGCCCAATCCGGATTACCTGATTTACGGGTTGCCAATATTATTAAAGATATTGAAATATTGGTACAGGCTCGCAAGGATGTATTAGATTTTGCAAGTCACCATGGGATGGAAAAACTTGAATCTGTAATGAAAGAAGAATTAGAAAAAAGATTTGGTGAAAAATTTCTTAGAATATTGTATAATTAAGAGGTAGGAATAATAAGTACATAAGTAGCGATAATATTGGGTTTTATCTGGGTTTTTCCCTTGTGTATCTGTTCCTCATACCGTATAATAGAACAAACAAATTTATTTCATTTTCATCTATGGAGGTCAATATGCCACTTATTCATGTAGAGCTCGTTGAAGGGCGCACAAAAGAACAAAAAAAACAATTAGGTGAAGCTATCACTAAAGCTGCGGTTGATATCGTTAATGTACCTGCTGACGCAGTAAAAGTTATCTTCGTAGATATGAAAAAAGATGATTATATGGAAGGCGGCATTTTGCGGTCTGAACGCTAAGCTACGACTGACCGCCTAGTCCAATATGGACTAGGCGGGTCGTAGTTTTGTTTTATTATACGGAAAGGAATTAAATATGAGAGACGATAAATTCGGTATGCGTGGACTAACTTTTGATGATGTTTTATTAGTACCAGCGGCTTCTGATGTGCTACCACATCAAGTAGAGTTAAAAACTCAATTAACTCGTGACATTACGTTAAATATCCCTATGATTAGTTCTGGGATGGATACAGTTACTGAATCCCGTATGGCTATTGCTATGGCTCGTGAAGGTGGCCTTGGCGTTATCCATAAAAATATGTCTATCGAAGAACAAGCCCATGAAGTTGATAAGGTAAAACGCTCTGAACATGGTGTTATCGTTGATCCTATTTTCTTAAGTCCTCAAAATTTACTATCTGATGCAGCAGAAATTATGGGAAAATATAAAATTTCTGGTGTACCTATCACAGAACATGGTAAACTAGTAGGGATCATTACAAATCGCGATATGCGTTTTGAAACTGATTTAACTCGCCAAATCGGAGACTGCATGACAAAGGATTCCCTTGTTACTGCACCAGAAGGTACTTCTCTTGAAGAGGCAAAAGCAATTTTAAGTGAACATCGTATTGAAAAATTACCTCTCGTAGATGGCGATGGAAACTTAAAAGGCTTAATTACTATAAAAGATATTGAAAAAGCGACGAAATATCCAAATTCTGCCAAGGATAGCAGTGGTCGATTATTAGTTGGTGCTGCTGTTGGTGTATCTAAAGATTTATATGATCGTCTTGATGCACTTGTATCTGCTAAGGCTGACGTAATCATTGTAGATACAGCACATGGTCATTCTGCAGGTGTACTTCGTACATTGAAAGAAATTAAACAAGCTTATCCTCATATTCCTGTTATTGCAGGTAATGTAGCGACTGCAGCTGGTACAGAGGCTCTTATTGAAGCAGGTGCAGATGCTGTTAAGGTCGGTATTGGACCTGGCTCTATTTGTACAACACGTGTTATCGCAGGTATTGGGGTACCTCAAATCACTGCAGTATATGAGTCTGCTCAAGTAGGTCGTCGCTATGGAATTCCTATCATCGCTGATGGGGGCATTAAATATTCTGGCGATATTGCCAAAGCTATTGCGGCTGGTGCCAATGTAGTTATGATGGGTAATATTTTAGCTGGTACTGATGAAAGCCCAGGGGAAACAGTGATTTACCAAGGCCGTTCCTATAAAGTATACCGTGGCATGGGTAGCTTAGGGGCTATGAAGCTTGGTAGTAAAGATCGATATTTCCAAACAGAAGCTAAGAAATTAGTTCCTGAAGGTATTGAAGGTCGCGTACCTTATAAAGGTATGTTGGCTGATACAATTTTCCAAATGGTTGGTGGTTTGCGTGCAAGTATGGGGTATTGCGGATGTCATAACATCCAAGAAATGATTGAAAATACTCAATTCATTCAAATTACAGCGGCTGGTTTAAAAGAAAGTCATCCGCATGATGTAAGCATTACCGTTGAAGCACCAAATTATAGTGGTTGATAATGGAGTATTACATTGAATAAACGTATTTCTGTTTTATCTGTGCCTATCGATTGTGTAACAATGGATGAGGCAGTCCAACGTATTTTGCAATTAACTGAAGAGCCGGGGCTACATCTAGTAGCCACGGCTAATGCAGAAATGGTTATGTTGGCTAATGAAAATCCTACATTGCATACCATATTGAATAATGCTAGTCTCGTCGTTCCCGACGGGGCTGGCATTTTGTGGGCTGCAGAGCGTCAAGGCGAACATGTGCCTGAACGCGTAACGGGGGTAGACGTAACAAAACGATTATTTAAAGTTGCGGCTGACCAACAAATTCCTGTATACTGCTTAGGGGCAGCACCTGGTGTTGCTCAACGAGCAATTGATAATTTATCTGCCCAAGTTGGACCATTAAATATTGCAGGGATTCATGATGGATTCTTCGATAGCACAGAGGAACAAGAAATCGTTAAAGCTATTGGGGAGTCTAAGGCAAAATTAGTGTTTGTTGCCTTAGGCGTACCAAAGCAAGAACAATGGATTTCAGAAAAATTGAGTCACCTTGATGGCGTTGTTGCCATTGGTATTGGTGGTTCCTTTGACGTTTTGGCAGGTAATATTCCTCGGGCCCCAGAATGGATGCAACGGAATCGTCTCGAATGGTTGTATCGATTATATTTAGAACCTCAACGGATTGGCCGCATGTTGGCTATTCCTAAGTTTATGTGGACCGTTATTAGAAATAAATAGAGGAGTGTTGAATCGTGCCTACAGGACCAATAATTAAGGAAGGGTTTCCACTGATAGGGGCTATGCTCATTATCACTGTGGTGTTAGGATTTTTAGGACATTATGTAATTGCGATTATTTCATTTATTCTGGCATTATTTTTCGTCAATTTCTTTAGAAATCCTAAACGTGTAATCCCTCAAGATCCAGATTTAATTTTATCTCCAGCAGATGGTAAAATTATGGATATTTCTGATGTATACGAAGATATTTACTTACATAAAGAATGTAAAAAGGTAACTATTTTCCTATCTGTTTTCGACGTACATGCCAATCGTGCGCCTATTGACGGTAAAATTACATACCGTCATTACACAATGGGCAGTTTCTTGCCTGCTTTTAAAGATGATGTAGGCTTTGAAAATGAACGTCATACTATTTGTATTGAAAATGATCGCACTTCCGTATTAGTAACACAAATTGCGGGCCTTTTAGCGCGTCGTATAGTATCTTGGACGGATCTTGATAGTGTGCTTGAACGCGGTCAATTGTACGGGATGATTAAATTCGGTTCCTGTACTGAAATCTACATGGATAAGGATGTAGAGTTGTTCGTGGAAAAAGGTCAACATATTACAGGTGGCGACACTGTTATCGGGAGGTTGCGTCATGAATAAATCTATTATTCCAAATTTATTTACTAGTGCTAATTTAGCCTTCGGTGTCCTTGGCATTACATTCTCTGCTACAGGTAATACTTTCTATGCAGCTATTTGCGTACTATTATCCTTAGTCGCTGATGGTTTAGATGGTCGTGTAGCGAGAGCATTAGGTGTAGCAGGTCCTATGGGGCGTGAATTAGATTCTTTATCTGATGTTGTGGGCTTTGGTGTAGCACCGGCTTATATGTTATATATGAAAGAGCTATACGGTTTAGGTTGGATTGCCTATGTTCCTTTACTAGCATTTGCAGTATTAGGCGCATTCCGCCTTGCTCGCTTTAATATTAAAACTGAAGAAGTTCATGGTTACTTTGAAGGTTTGCCAATTCCAGCAGCAGGTTGTTTGGCGGCTACCTACGTATTGTGTGGCGTAGAGGTGCCTCAATTTGTGCTAGTAGTTTGCATGATAGGTGTAGGCTTCTTAATGGTTAGTGAAGTTAAATATCCAGACTTCAAAGGTAAATCTGCGGTTAATATTAATAAACTTTCCATTGTACTTACTGCTATTTTTGTTATAGCTTGTCTCGTTTATGATTGGCACACATGGGCAGTAATGATTTTTGCTGGCTATGTAGTGTTTGGCCTTATTAATGGGGCATTAAATATGGTGCGTAAATAAGTGTGTGGAGGATAATAGTATGAATTACCTACTGGATCTGATATTGATCCCTATGCAGGTAATAATCGTAATTTATACGGTTTATTATTTTGTACTTGCCGTAATCGGTATGTGGCGGTCTAGAGTACATAAAAACTATACCCCAAAAAATTCCTTTGCTATTGTTGTGTGTGCTCATAATGAGGAAGCTGTAGTCGGAGAATTAGTAAAAAATTTACGAAGTCTAGATTATCCAGATGAGCTGTACGATATCTTTGTTGTAGCTGATAACTGTACAGATAAGACTGCTGATGTAGCAAGAGCTGCTGGTGCTAATGTACATGAACGATTCAATAAAGAAGAAGTAGGTAAAGGCTATGCAATGGGGTGGATGTTTGATCGCGTGGAACAAATGGATCGGAAATATGATGCATTTCTTATCTTTGACGCCGATAATTTAGTACATCCCCAATTTATGTTGGAAATGAATGATCATCTTGAAAAAGGTGAATCTGTTATTCAAGGTTACTTAAATTCTAAAAACCCTACGGACTCATGGGTAGCGGGTACATTCTCTATCGCATTTTGGATGGTTAACCACATGTGGCATTTGGCAAAATACCGCATTGGTTTATCTACAGCCTTGGGCGGTACTGGTATGTGTATACGTACATCTATCATCCGTGAATATGGTTGGGATTGTAATAGCTTGACCGAGGATATGGAATTCTCCATGAAGTTGTTAACTCATGGTATTCGCACGTGTTGGGCTCATGATGCTATCGTATACGACGAAAAGGTTACAACCATGATGGCGTCTTGTAAACAGCGTTTGCGTTGGGCACAAGGTCAATTTGACTGTGCAGGACGATATATTCCAAAGTTGTTTGCTACAGGCATTAAAACTGGCAATATTATGATTTTGGATGGTATTTTCCAAGTGAGTCAACCGTATTTCCTATTGTTGACTACTGTGTACTTGGTATTGTCTTATATCAATGCTTACACACCAATCTATACAAATATTTTGTATCAAATTTTACCGATGTCTGTATGGACTATTATTGGGGTTGGTCAATACTTATTCCCACTTATCGTATTATTGAAGATTAAGGTACCACCAAAGATTTGGTTCTACTATTTACTATATCCACTGTTTGTATACTCTTGGATTCCTGTAAATATTTTAGGTTGGTTCCGCCGTCATAATAAGGTGTGGTCTCATACAGTTCATACACGAGCTGTTGGCTTAAATGACGTTAAATTGACCCGTATGGGAAATATGAATAAGAATAAAAAATAGAATCTGTAGGAGTGACTATGCATATTTTAATGTGTAATGATGATGGTATTTTAGCAGATGGTTTACGCCGTCTTGCATCGTACTTAAGTCAATATTATCGAATTACCGTTGTAGCACCTGCCAATGAGCAAAGTGCTAAATCCCATGCATTGACGACTGAGATTCCTTTAAAATTAGATGCGTACAATGGCGAGGATGAAAATCCTCGCCTTTATGCTCTAACGGGAACTCCTTCTGATTGCATGAAGTTTGGTCTTAGTTATTTATTGAGTGATGATATGCCTGATCTTGTGATTTCAGGTATTAATCATGGTTTTAATTTGGGATCGGATGTATTGTATTCCGGTACGGTGTCTGCTGCCATGGAAAGTTGTTTTTACGGCATTCCAGGCTTAGCATTATCTGTTGAACGGTATTCTCCTGAACGAGGGGATGAAATGCACCCCTTTATACTTGAATTAATTGAAAAGATTTATGTTAAAGGTCAATTTGATGGCTTATTAAATATAAACTTCCCATTGCGTGGGGCCTGTGATTGGGATCATTTTAAAATGGTTAGTCAAGGTTTACAAACCTATAGTAATATTATTGATGCTCGTATTAACTCAAGAGGGCAAGATTATTACTGGTTAGCAGGTGAGCTTGATTATGGTGCTGAAAGTGTCCCTACCGATGTGGAGTATGCTCGCAAGGGCTATATAACAGGGGTAGCACTTACATGGAAGCAGCAATGTGATGTAGGTATGGAAGCCGTTAAAAATATTTTAGATAAAATATAAAAAATATGTTGACATTGTTTTGGGATATCTGTATAATAACAAATGTTCCGAGACGCCGGAGTGGCGGAATGGCAGA
>NZ_DXLG01000026.1 GCF_019414865.1 Veillonella sp. | reverse complement strand
GCGAAGGTGGCCATACAGTAGGCGCTGGCGTTGTAACTGAAATCGAAGGTTAATTTAACCTTTTATGCTCATCGTAGTGATGCGTTGAGCACAATACATGCAGCATTCAGAGCGGCAGTAATGCCGCTCTAGTGTTGTGTTTTTAAACTATGAAGTAGAAGGTTGCCTCTGCGGAGGAGAATTTCTATGGAGCAGCCCATTCATGAAATGGACGACAGGAGGAATTATTAATAATGGCTAAACAGCAAAAAATCCGTATTCGCCTTAAGGCATACGACCACAAAGCTCTCGATCAAAGCGCTGCTAAGATCGTAGACACTGCAAAAAGAAATGGCGCTATGGTATCTGGTCCGATTCCATTGCCAACAGAAAAGAATATCTTCACAATTCTTCGTTCTGTACACGTAAACAAAGATTCTCGTGAACAATTCGAAATGCGTACACATAAACGCTTAATCGATATTCTTGAACCAAATTCGAAAACAGTAGATGCTATCACTCGTTTAGATTTACCAGCTGGTGTATCTATTGAAATAAAACTATAAGGAGGTGCGATAATGTCTAAAGCTATTTTGGGTAAAAAATTAGGAATGACTCAAGTCTTCACAGCTGAAGGCCAATTAGTTCCTGTAACAGTAGTGGAAACTACCCCAAGCGTTGTAGTGCGCGTTAAGACTGTTGAAACAGACGGCTACGAAGCAGTACAAATTGGTTACGGTTCCATTAAAGAAAAACATTTAACAAAACCTGTAAAAGGTCAGTTCGACAAAGCTGGCGTAGCTCCAGTTAAATATCTTCGCGAAGTTCGCGTAGCTAATGCAGCTGACTACACAGTAGGCCAAACTCTGGCAGCTGATATCTTCGCAGAAGGTGAATTGGTGGACGTAGTGGGTACAGGTAAAGGTAAGGGTTTTGCTGGCACAATTAAACGCCATAACTTCTCCCGTGGTCCTGAAACTCATGGTTCTAAATCTCACCGTGAACCTGGTTCCATCGGTCCTATGATCTCCGGTGGCGGCGGTAAGGTATACAAAGGTAAAAAACTCCCTGGACAAATGGGTGGTTACAGAGTTACCGTACAACGCTTATCCGTTGTGAAAGTTGATGCTGAACGTAACCTTTTATTGGTTAAAGGTGGTATCCCAGGCGCTAAAGGTAGCTTGGTTATGGTTCGCAACACGGTTAAACCTGTTAAATAATCATTTGTCGAAAGGAGGATTATGTAATGCCTACAGTAGCAACATATAATCAATCCGGCGTTAAAGTCGGTGAAATACAGTTAAACGATGCAGTATTCGGCGTTGAAGTTAACGAAGCCGTAATGCATCAAGCCGTAGTTCGTCAATTGTCTAACGAACGTCTCGGCACACATGCAACAAAAACTAGAGGTATGGTTCGTGGCGGTGGCCGCAAACCTTGGAAACAAAAAGGTACTGGTCGTGCACGTTCCGGTTCCAGCCGTTCCCCAATCTGGATTGGTGGCGGTACTACATTTGGTCCACAACCTCGCAGCTATTACAAAGCTATGCCTCGTAAGGCTAGACGTTTAGCAGTTAAATCTGCTCTTAGCGATAAAGTGAATAATAGCGAATTATACGTTTTGGAAGAAATCACATTAGCAGCTCCTAAAACTAAAGAAGTATTGAATATTATCAATAGCTTCAATGTTGGTGATGCAAAAGTATTGTTCATCACTGAAGGTGATGTAAATGTTGAACGTTCCGCTCGCAATATCCAAGGTGTTAAAGCATTGGCTTGCGAAGGTATGAACATTTTCGATCTTCTTCATTACGATAAGCTCTTCATTACTAAAGGTGCTGTCGCAAAAATCGAGGAGGTACTTGGATAATGCAATTACATGATGTACTAATCCGCCCGGTTATTACCGAAAAATCCACTATGCTTATGGAAGAAGGCAAATACACTTTCCGTGTGCCTTTGACTGCAAATAAAGTGCAAATCCGTCAAGCAGTTGAAAAAATCTTCAATGTAAAAGTAGAAAAAGTAGCTACTATTCGTGTTTTAGGCAAAACTAAACGCATGGGTCGTACACAAGGTAAACGCAGCGATTACAAAAAAGCTATCGTTACTTTGAAAGCTGGCGAATCCATTGAATTCTTTGAAGGTGTCTAAGAGTCTAGTTGTAAGGAGGCCCACTAATGGCAATTAAATCATTTAAACCGTACTCCGCTGGTCGCCGGTTTATGACAGTATCCGCCTTCGACGAAATCACAGCAAGCAAACCAGAAAAATCTTTGCTAGCTAAGATTTCTCAAAAAGGTGGTCGTAACAATACTGGTAAAATGACAGTTCGTCACCAAGGTGGCGGTCATAAACGTCAATATCGTATTATTGACTTCAAACGTACTAAAGATAATATTCCAGCTAAAGTAGCAACAATCGAGTATGATCCTAACCGTTCTTCTCGTATCGCTTTGCTTAACTACGCTGATGGTGAAAAACGCTACATTTTAGCTCCTAACGGTCTAAAAGTTGGTGACGTTGTATTCTCCGGTCCTGAGTCCGATATTAAACCTGGTAACTGCTTACCATTGGCTAATATTCCAGACGGTACACAAATCCACAATATCGAATTGAAAATCGGTAAAGGTGGCCAAATCGTTCGTTCCGCTGGTACATCTGCTCAATTGATGGGTAAAGATAATGGCTATGCTATTCTTCGTTTACCATCTGGTGAAATGCGTCGTGTTCGTCAAGAGTGCCGTGCAACAGTAGGTGTTGTTGGTAACGCTGACCACAGCAACCTTGTAATTGGTAAAGCTGGTCGTCATCGTTGGATGGGCGTTCGCCCTGGCAACCGTGGTGTTGTAATGAACCCTTGTGACCATCCACATGGTGGTGGTGAAGGTAAATCTCCTGTTGGTCGTAAACATCCTGTTACACCTTGGGGCAAACCAGCACATGGTGTTAAAACTCGCGACAAGAAAAAAGCTTCTAACAGCTTAATCATTAAACGTCGTACAAAATAGGATAAAGGAAAGGAGATAAAATAGTGTCCAGATCTATTAAAAAAGGCCCTTTCGTAGCAGATCATTTGCTTAAGAAAGTTGAAGCTTTAAACGAAACTAACGAAAAGAAAGTTGTAAAAACCTGGTCCCGTGCCTCTACTATTATCCCAAGTTTTGTAGGCCACACAATTGCTGTGCATGATGGTCGCAAACATGTACCTGTATTCATTACAGAAGATATGGTAGGTCATAAATTAGGTGAGTTCGCTCCTACACGTACTTATAAAGGTCATGGTAAGGACGAAAAATCTACAGGCAAAAAATAGGAGGAAATAATACATGGAAGCAAAAGCAATCGCTAGACATATCCGAATCGCGCCTCGTAAAATCCGTATCGTTGCAGATTTAGTGCGCGGTAAAAACATCGGCGAAGCATTTGCCATCTTGAAGTTCACTCCGAAAGTTGGCGCTGATGTAGTAGAAAAAGTAATGCGTTCTGCAATCGCAAACGCTGAACATAATTTCGATATGAATGTTGACAATCTTTACGTATCCGAGATCTTCGTTGATCAAGGCCCTACATTAAAACGCATTCATCCTCGTTCCCGTGGTCAAGCTTTCAAAATTTTGAAACGCACTAGCCATGTAACAGTAGTAGTTAAAGAAAGAGCTTAAGAAGGAGGGAAACAGAGTGGGTCAAAAAGTTAATCCACACGGTTTGCGTGTCGGTATCGTAAAAGATTGGGACGCAAAATGGTATGCAGATAAAGATTTCGCTGCTAATCTTCATGAAGACGTAAAAATTCGTAACTTCTTGAAAGAAACCCTTTTCATTGCTGGTATTTCCCGCATTGAAATCGAGCGTACAAATAAACGTATTAAATTGACTATCCACACTGCAAAACCAGGTATGGTTATCGGTCGTGGTGGTGCTGGTATCGAAGATATCAAAAAAGCAATGACTCGTTTCACTGACAAACAAGTGGACGTTAACATCGCAGAAATTAAACAAGCAGACATGGATGCAATTTTGGTTGCAGAAAACATTGCTGGCCAATTGGAACGCCGTATCGGTTTCCGTCGTGCAATGAAACAAGCTGTAGGTCGTACAATGCGCTTAGGTGCAAAAGGTATTAAAATCATGGTAAGCGGTCGTCTTGGCGGCGCTGAAATCGCTCGTAGCGAATCCTACCGTGAAGGTTCTATTCCTTTGCATACACTTCGTGCAGACATCGACTACGGTACTGCTGAAGCTCATACAACATATGGTTGTATCGGCATTAAAGTATGGATTTACAAAGGTGAAGTTTTGCCAGAAGCGAAACAACCTGCTAAGAAGGAAGAAGGTGGCAAGTAATGCTTATTCCAAAGCGCGTAAAACATCGTAAGCAATTCCGCGGCCGTATGAAAGGTCGTGCTATGCGCGGTAATACAGTGTCTCATGGTGAGTTCGGCTTGGTAGCATGCGAACCATCTTGGATCACTAACCGTCAAATCGAAGCTGCCCGTATTGCTATGACTCGTTATATCAAACGTGGTGGTAAAGTATGGATTAAAATTTTCCCTGACAAACCAATTACAGCTAAACCAGCTGGTACTCGTATGGGTTCCGGTAAAGGTTCTCCTGAATACTGGGTAGCAGTAGTTAAACCAGGTCGTGTAATGTTTGAAATGGACGGTGTGCCAGAAGCTACAGCTCGTGAAGCTATGCGTCTTGCAAGCCATAAACTTCCAATCAAATGCAAATTTGTTGTTAAGGGTAAAGAATTGGGTGGTGACGTAAATGAAGGTTAATGACATTCGCAATATGAGCGCTGCCGAAATGGAACAAAAAGTTTCCGGTCTTAAGGAAGAGTTATTTAACCTCCGTTTTCAGCTTGCAACAGGTCAATTAGAAAATCCTATGCGCATTCGTGAAGTTAAGAAGACAATCGCTCGTATTAAAACTGTACAACGTGAAGTTGAACTTAAATCTGAAAACGCATAATAACAGATTTGTTAAAGGTTGAAAAGGAGGCTTAAAATCGTGGCAGAAGAAAGAAACGTACGTAAAGTCCGCGTAGGTAAAGTTGTAAGCGACAAAATGAATAAAACTGTTGTTGTTGCTGTAGAACGTAAAGTACCTCACGCATTATATAATAAGCCAATGGTTAGCACTAAACGCTTCAAAGCTCATGATGAAAACAATGAGTGCCAAATTGGCGATACAGTTAAAATTGTAGAAACTCGTCCACTTTCTAAAGATAAATGTTGGAGAGTTGTTGAAATTCTTGAAAGACAAAAATAAGAGTGATGTAAGGAGGAATAGACGATGATCCAGCAACAAACAATTTTGAATGTTGCCGACAACACTGGTGCAAAACGTATTATGTGTATCCAAGTCATGGGCGGTTCTTATCGCAAATTCGGCAATATCGGTGACGTAATCGTTGCTTCTGTAAAAGATGCATCACCCGGTGGCGTTGTCAAGAAAGGCGACGTAGTCAAAGCTGTTATTGTTCGTTCTAAAAAAGGTATCCGCCGTCAAGACGGTTCCTATATCCGTTTCGATGAAAACGCAGCAGTAGTTATTAAAGATGACAAGACCCCTCGTGGTACTCGTATCTTTGGACCTGTAGCTAGAGAGCTTCGTGAAAAAGACTTCATGAAAATCGTTTCTTTGGCTCCAGAAGTATTATAAGAAGGAGGAACGCAGCATATGGCTAAACTACAAATCAAAAAAGGCGATACAGTTGTTGTTATCTCCGGTAAAGATAAAGGTAAGCAAGGTACAGTAATTGCAACTGAACCTAAAAAAGAACGCGTATTTGTTGAAGGCGTTAACACTGTAAAACGTCACACAAAACCTTCTCAAGCTAACCCACAAGGCGGCATCGTTACTAAAGAAGCTGGTATCCATGTTTCTAACGTAATGATCGTTGACCCAGAAACTAAAACAGCTACTCGTATCAAAAAAGTTGAAGGCAAAGACGGTAAATTCGTTCGCGCTACAGTTAAATCTGGTACAGTACTTAAATAATCAGGAAAGGAGGAGCTAAATAAATGTCTCGTTTATTTGAACAATACAACTCTGAAATCAAAAAGAGTTTGCAAGAAAAATTCCAATACGGCAACGTTATGGAAATCCCTAAATTGGAAAAAATCGTTATCAACATCGGCGTTGGTGATGCAGTAGGCAATGCAAAAGCATTGGAAGCAGCAGTTAATGATTTGACTATCATTTCTGGTCAAAAACCTGTAATCACAAAAGCTAAAAAATCCATTGCGAACTTCAAAGTTCGTGAAGGCATGGCGTTGGGTACAAAAGTTACTCTTCGTGGCGAACGCATGTATGAATTCCTCGACAAATTGATCAATGCGGCATTACCTCGTGTACGTGACTTCCGCGGTATCAGCGCAACAGCATTTGATGGCCGTGGTAACTACGCTTTGGGTCTTAAAGAACAGCTCATCTTCCCTGAGATCGAATATGATCAAGTAGAACGTGTTACTGGTATGGATATCATCGTAGTAACAACTGCTAAAACAGATGAAGAAGCTCGTGAATTGTTGACTCAATTCGGTATGCCTTTCGAAAAATAATAGGAGGAACATATAGATGGCTAAAAAATCTATGATTGAACGCGAAAAGAAACGCGCTAAAATCGTTGAAAAATATGCAGCTAAACGTGCAGCGTTAAAAGCAGCAGGTGATTATGAAGGCTTGTCCAAATTACCAGCAAACGCATCCCCAACACGCTTACACAACCGTTGCAACTTAACTGGTCGTCCTCACGGCTATATGCGCAAATTCGGTATCAGCCGTATTGCGTTCCGTGAATTGGCGTACAAAGGACAAATTCCTGGTGTTAAAAAAGCCAGCTGGTAATATTAGACGAGAGGAGGTTTTTAGATTATGGTAATGACCGATCCTATCGCGGATATGCTTACGCGCATCCGTAATGCAAATGCTGCACTTCATGAAACGGTAAACATTCCTGCATCTAGAATGAAAGCAGCTGTTCTTGACATCCTTTTACAAGAAGGTTTCGTAAAGAACGTAGAAAAAGAAGAAAACACTTTAAAAGTAACTTTGAAATATGGTTCCAATAACGAAAAAGTTATTACAGGAATTAAACGTATTTCCAAACCTGGTTTACGTGTTTACGCGAAAAAGGAAGAACTTCCTCGTGTACTTGGTGGTTTGGGTATCGCAGTTATTTCTACATCCAAAGGCGTTATGAGCGACAAACAAGCTCGTAAAGAAGGTCTTGGTGGCGAAGTAATCGCATACGTTTGGTAATAGTAGCAATAGGAGGTAGAAATAATGTCACGTATCGGTAGAATGCCTATCGAGATCCCTGCAGGCGTTACTGTTACATATGATAACCATCATATGAACGTAAAAGGTCCTAAAGGTGAATTATCTCGCGATTTGCATCCAGATATGAATATCACTGTTGAAGGTAACACAATTACAGTAGCTCGTCCTTCCGACAATAAAGCTCATCGTTCCCTTCACGGTTTGACTCGCGCTCTTGTTGCTAATATGGTAACAGGCGTATCTGAAGGATTCACAAAAACTCTTGAAATCAACGGTGTTGGTTACAGAGCGGCTAAACAAGGCAATAAATTAGCTCTTACACTTGGCTTCTCTCATCCAGTAGAAATGGAAGCTCCAGCTGGTATTACAATTGAAGTTCCAGCTCCTAACAAAATCGTTGTTTCTGGTGCAGACAAAGAAGTTGTAGGCGCAGTAGCAGCTGATATCCGTAAATGGAGAAAACCTGAACCTTACAAAGGTAAAGGTATCCGCTATGAAGGCGAAGTTGTTCGTCGCAAAGCTGGTAAAGCTGGTGCAAAAGGTAAATAGTAATATCATCTATATGAATGAAAGGAGTGAATATCTTGCCTCGTAAATCTAGTAGAAATATCGCTCGAGCAAAACGTCATCTTCGTATTCGCCGTCACATCTCTGGTACGGCAACTTGCCCACGTTTGAACGTTTACCGTTCTTTGAGCAACATTTACGCACAAGTAATCGATGATGTAGCAGGTACAACTTTGGTTGCTGCTAGCTCTTTAGATAAAGATTTGAACTTATCCTATGGTGGTAACGTAGCTGCTGCTAAAGCCGTTGGTGAAGCAGTTGCTAAAAAAGCTATCGCTAAAGGCATTGACACTGTAGTGTTTGACCGTGGTGGTTATATTTACCACGGCCGCGTAGCAGCCCTTGCAGAAGGTGCTCGTGAAGCAGGCTTAAAATTCTAAGAAGGAGGAACTATAGACATGGCGAGAATTGACTACACCAGTCTTGATCTTAAAGAAAGAGTAGTATTCATCAACCGCGTAGCCAAAGTAGTTAAAGGCGGTCGTCGTTTTTCCTTCAGCGCTCTTGTAGTTGTTGGTGATGGCAACGGTTATGTAGGCGTTGGCTTAGGTAAAGCAGCGGAAGTACCAGAAGCAATTCGCAAAGGTATCGATGATGCTAAGAAAAATATTGTAAACGTAGCAATTAAAAATGGTACAATCCCTCACAGCGTAACAGGCGTATTCGGCGCAGGCCGCGTATTCTTGAAACCAGCTGCTGAAGGTACTGGCGTTATCGCTGGTGGCCCTGTTCGTGCCGTATTGGAATTAGTAGGTGTTCGTAACATCTTGACTAAATCTTTGGGCTCTTCTAACCCTAACAATATGGTTCGCGCTACAATCGAAGGTTTGAAAGATTTGAAACGCGCTAGCGAAGTTGCTGAACTTCGTGGTAAAACCGTTGAAGAAATTTATAACGCGTAATAAGGAGACAAGAAATGGCACAAGTTAAAGTAACATTAACAAGAAGCTTAATCGGTCGTCCTGAAGATCAACGCGCGACAGTTAAAGCTTTGGGCTTGAAAAAAACTAATTCTCAAGTTGTAAAAGAAGTAACACCTCAAATCGAAGGTATGCTTCACAAAGTTAGACATTTAGTAAAAGTTGAAGAAGTTTAATACTGATAAGGAGGTGCACTGAATGAAACTTCATGAATTACAACCAGCTGCTGGTTCCAAAAAAGCTCGTACTCGTGTAGGCCGTGGTTTAGGTTCTGGCTTGGGTAAAACATCTGGTCGTGGTCAAAAAGGTCAAAACTCCCGTTCTGGCGGTGGCGTTCGCTCCGGTTTTGAAGGCGGCCAAATGCCTCTTTATCGTCGTTTACCAAAACGTGGTTTCAACAACGTTTTTGCTAAACAATATGCTGAAGTTAACGTAGAACAATTGAACCGTTTTGAAGACGGTGCAACAGTTGATCCAGTAGCTCTTATTGAAGCTGGCATTTTGAAAAATGTACGCGATGGCATTCGTATTTTAGGTAACGGTACATTGGAAACTAAAAACTTAACAGTTATCGCTAATGGCTTCACTAAATCTGCTGAAGAAAAAATTACAGCAGCAGGCGGAAAAGTAGAGGTGATCTAGGGTGCTAGATAGCCTCTCGAACATCTTTAAGATTACCGAATTACGTAATAAGATTCTTTACACATTAATGATGTTTGCCATCTTTAGAGCTGGTATCCACATTCCTGTTCCAGGCGTTGATGCGTCTGTTATCGAATCCTTGTTTACATCCGGTAACCTATTCGGTCTATTAGACTTGTTTGCTGGTGGTGCGCTTAGTAAGTTCTCTATCTTTGCAATGAGTATTACACCTTACATCAATGCTTCCATCATCATGCAACTGCTTCAGTCTGTAGTTCCTCAGTTTGAAGCATGGAGTAAAGATGGTGAAGACGGGCGTAAGAAAATAGCGAAGGTAACTCGTTATGGCACCGTAGTCCTCGGCTTTGTACAAGCCGCAGGCATGGCATTTGCTCTTAGAGCAAACAACGCTTTGGTAAATAATGATTTCCTTAGTGTATTCGTTGTGGCCATCATCCTAACAGCAGGCACATGCTTGTTGATGTGGATTGGTGAACAAATCACAGCATATGGTATAGGTAATGGTATTTCCTTGATCATCTTTGCTGGTATCGTAGCTCGATTACCAGATGGTTTAGAAACTATTTATCAATATATCCAAAACGGAACAATCAATATGTTCCAAGCATTCTTATTTGCTGTAATTGCTCTTGCGATGATTGCTGTCGTAGTTGCAGTTACACAAGGCCAACGTCGTATTCCGATTCAATATGCTAAACGCGTAGTAGGTCGTAAAATGTACGGTGGTCACTCTACATTCTTGCCGTTGAAAGTCAATCAGGCAGGTGTAATCCCAATTATCTTTGCGTCATCTGTGTTGATGTTCCCTGTGACAATTGCGCAATTTATTGACAATGAATATGTTCATAAAATTGCAGATCTATTTACATGGGGTACGCCGTTACAAACGGCATTGTATGCATTATTGATTTTTATCTTTACGTATTTCTATACTGCAATCTCTATCAACATTACAGATATGGCAGATAATATGAAAAAATACGGTGGTTTTATCCCAGGTATTCGTGCGGGTAAACCAACTGCTGATTATGTGGATAACGTGATGACCAAGATCACTTTGGCTGGCGCTGTATTCTTAGCTGTCGTTGCTATTATACCGAATTTCCTCGGTAGTATTACCGGCGTCCAAGGCGTATACTTTGGTGGTACGGCTCTCCTTATCGTTGTAGGTGTAGCACTTGATACAATGCAACAAATTGAGTCGCTCATGGTAACACGCCACTATAAAGGCTTTGTGAAATAGGAGGGAAACAATATGTATATTCTATTAATGGGACCTCCTGGTGCTGGTAAAGGCACTCAGGCAGCTCGACTTATTGAAAAATACGGTATTCCCCAAATTTCAACAGGTGATATGTTCCGCGCTGCGATTAAGAACGAAACACCTCTTGGAGTTGAGGCTAAGAAATACATCGATGCTGGTCAATTGGTACCTGACAGTGTAACTGTTGGTATCGTACGTGATCGCTTGGTGAAAGATGACTGCAAATCTGGATTTATTCTTGATGGATTCCCAAGAACAACAGCGCAAGCTGTGTCCTTGGATGCAATCCTTAAAGAATTAGGAATTTCTTTGGACGCTGTACTTAACTTAAATGTTCCTTCCGAGGAATTAGTTAAACGTATTAGCGAACGAGCTGTTCTAGAAAATCGTGCTGATGATAACCCTGAAACAGTACAGAAACGTCTAGCTGTGTACGAAGAATCTACTAAACCTTTAATTGATTACTACCGCAACAGCGGCTTATATGAAGAAATTAACGGTTTACAAGATGTAGACGCAGTATTTGCTGACATCATTAAGGCTTTGGAGAAATAATCCATGATTATTTTAAAATCGCCCCATGAAATTGAATGTATCCGCAAGGCAAGTAAGCTTACAGCAGACACGTTGTCCTTGTTAGTAGAAAAGGCTAAACCTGGCATCACGACGCTTGAGTTAGATACAATTGCCGAAGAATATATTCGCAGCCACGGTGGTATACCAAGTTGTAAAGGGTACTATGGATTCCCTGCTACAATCTGTGCTTCTATCAATGATGAAGTTGTTCATGGTATTCCGAGCGCTAAGCGTAAGCTTAAAAACGGTGATGTCCTCAGTATTGATCTTGTATCATCTATTGATGGATATCACGGCGATTCGGCTGTGACGATTCCTATCGGTCACGTCAAACCAGATGTGATGAAATTGTTAAAAGTTACAGAAGAAAGTCTGTTCAAGGGAATTGAACAAGTGAAAGTTGGCAACCGTATCGGTGCTATCGGTCACGCTGTTCAAACGTATTGTGAGAAACATGGTTACGGTGTCGTTCGCGACTTCGTAGGTCATGGTTTAGGCCGCGAAATGCATGAAGATCCGCAAATACCAAACTATGGTAGTCCTGATCAAGGACCTTTAATGAAACCAGGTATGGTATTGTGTATTGAACCGATGATTACAATGGGTAGTTATCGTGTTCATGTATTAGGGGATGACTGGACAGCAGTTACCGTAGATGGTAAACCTGCTGCTCATTTCGAACATACAGTGGTTGTTACAGAAAACGGCCCTGAAATATTAACCATGCGTGATGAACCGCGGTTAATTAAATAAAACAGGTAACCGGAGGAAAAGATATGTCAAAAGAAGACGTTATTGAGGTGGAAGGTACGGTAGTTGAGGCTTTACCGAATGCCATGTTCCAAGTTGAATTGGAAAATGGTCATATCGTATTGGCTCATGTGTCAGGTAAAATGCGTATGAATTTTATCCGTATTCTTCCTGGTGATAAAGTTACTATGGAACTGACACCGTATGACTTAAATCGTGGTCGCATCACCTATCGCTTCAAATAAGCATAGGGTCCACAAAGGAGGTACTAATGAAGGTTCAACCATCAGTTAAAAAGATATGCGAAAAATGTAAAATCATTAAACGCAAAGGCCGTGTAATGGTTATTTGCGAAAATCCAAAACATAAACAAAAACAAGGATAATCTGATAGGAGGTGGATGATTAGATGGCACGTATCGCCGGTGTAGATTTACCTCGTGATAAACGAGTGGAAATTGGTTTAACTTATATTTATGGTATTGGTCCAACTTTAGCATCTGAAATCATTGCTAAAACTGGCATCAATCCTGACACACGTGTTCGTGATCTTTCTGAAGATGAAGTAGCGAAAATCCGTGAATTGTTAGATGCTGATTACAAAGTTGAAGGTGACCTTCGTCGTGAAGAAGCTCTTAACATTAAACGCTTAATTGAAATCAACTCCTATCGAGGCAAACGTCATCGTATGGGTTTACCACTTCGTGGTCAACGTACTAAAACGAATGCACGTACTCGCAAAGGTCCTAGAAAAGCAATTGCTGGTAAAAAGAAATAAGATAAAGGAGGGATAAAGCGTGGCTAAAAAAGTTGTTAGAACTAAAAGAAAAGAAAAGAAACATATTGAATCCGGTGCGGCTCATATTCGTTCTACATTCAATAACACTATCGTAACTTTGACAGATACAAACGGTAATGCGTTGTCTTGGGCTTCCGCTGGTGGCTTGGGCTTCCGTGGTTCCCGTAAATCCACTCCATTCGCTGCTCAAATGGCTGCTGAACAAGCTGCTAAAGCTGCAATGGAACATGGTCTTCGCACTGTTGAAGTATTCGTAAAAGGTCCTGGATCCGGCCGTGAAGCTGCAATCCGTGCTTTACAAGCTGCAGGTCTTGAAGTTACTTCCATTAAAGACGTAACTCCAATTCCTCACAATGGTTGTCGCCCTCCAAAACGCCGTCGTGTATAATTAATAGCGGCCGATTTGATACGGTGCTATAATTAAACTATGAACGTGTGTTGTATAGGAGGATGTTCCTGATGAGCGAAGAAAAGAAACTTAAAATCGAGAAGGTGGACATCGCCGAAGGCGGTCGCTATGGTAAGTTCGTATGTGAACCATTAGACCGTGGTTATGGTATCACTCTCGGTAATAGCTTACGCAGAATTTTGCTTTCATCCTTGGATGGGGCAGCTATCACCTCTATCAAAATTGATGGAGTTCTTCATGAATTCTCTACTATTCCTGGTATTCGCGAAGACGTTACGGATATCATCCTTAACTTAAAGCAATTGTGCATCAAAGTTGAAGAAGATGTGCAACTACCATTGGAAGTTCACTTTGACTTCCAAAAGGATGGTGTATTGACAGCAGCTGACTTAGCTGAGCAATTCCCACCAGAAGTGGAAGTATTGAATCCTGAACTTGTGATTGCGACTATGGATGAGACAGCTCATCTCGTAATGGACGTAGTGATTGAACGTGGCAAAGGTTACGTTCCTTCTACGAAGAATAAAAAAGACACAGATGTAATCGGTTGTATTCCAATCGATTCCATCTTCTCTCCAATTCTTCGTGCCAAATACGAAGTGAGTGATGTTCGTGTAGGCAATGAAATGGACTTTGACAAACTTACATTAGAAGTTTGGACTGATGGTTCCATTACTGCTGCTGATGCAGTGGCAAAATCTGCTGCCATTATGATTGGTTATTTAGGGAACTTCACTAAATTAGCGCACTCTGCAGATGTTGTAGATGTAAACACAGGTGAAGGCGGTATCGTTGTTGATCCAGTAGGTTCCGATAATGAAGAACCAGCTGTAGATGAAGGCCCAGCAAAGATTTCCATCGATGAGTTGGAACTCTCTGTTCGTGCGTATAACTGCTTGAAACGTGCTGGCATTAATACAATTGCAGATTTGCTAGACAAAACCATTGATGACTTAGGAAAAGTTCGCAATTTAGGCAAAAAATCCATCGATGAAATTGAGGAAAAACTCAATAATCATCCAGGTGGTTTTCAACTTAAACAAAAAGGCGAATAAGGAGGAAGACGAATGTACAGAAAATTAGGCCGCGACAGCTCCGCTCGTAAAGCGTTGTTCCGTAGCATGTTAACATCTTTCTTCCAATATGAGCGTATTGAAACTACAGAAGCTAAAGCGAAAGAACTTCGCTCTTTAGCTGATCAAATGGTAACTTTGGCTAAACGTGGTGATCTTCATGCACGTCGCCAAGTTCTTGCATACCTCATGGATGAAAGCGTAGTAAAAAAATTGTTTGATACAATTGCTCCAAAATATGCAGACCGTCAAGGTGGTTATACTCGTGTAATCAAAACTGGTCTTCGCAAAGGTGACGCTGCACCTTTGGCTATTATCGAGTTAGTTTAATCAAACTCTATACGGTGTTGTAACTTATGTTGCAGCACCGTTTTTTTATTGTCAATTTTATGGTACAATCGATGAGTATAATATCGTAATATATTAGCAGTTATCGTAAATATTAAATGTCTATTGTTAACCTTTTACAGTATACCTTAGATACTATTTCATTCTAAGTGTATGAACAGGACATATTATATTGATGCTAGTAGGCTCAATATGGGAATGATTGATTTGTAAATGGTTCTACTTTTATAGAAGCGAAATTGACTAGAAAGATATGAGGTTATCCATGAATGAAAAAGACATTATGATTCAGGTCAATCATATGAGTCATATCTATACCGATGAAAATGGCAATGATGTACATGCATTAAATGATGTAAACTTATCTATTAAGCGCGGCGAGTTTGTTTGTATCATCGGTACGAATGGTAGTGGTAAAAGTACACTAGCTAAGCATTTCAATGTGTTATTACAACCTAGTGAAGGTTATATCAATGTATGTGGCTATGATACGCGTGATGAAGCGCATATTTGGGATATACGCCAACATGTAGGTATGGTATTCCAAAATCCTGATAACCAAATTGTGGCGGCTGTCGTAGAAGAGGATGTTGCCTTTGGCCCAGAAAACTTAGGTATTCCTAGTGCAGAAATTAGAAAACGTGTCGATGCAGCGTTAGAGGCTGTAAATATGACTGAATATAGAGAACATGGTCCTCATTTGTTGTCTGGTGGTCAAAAGCAACGCATTGCTATTGCCGGCGTACTTGCTATGAAACCAGATTGTATCGTCCTTGATGAGCCAACAGCCATGCTCGATCCTAAAGGTCGTCGTGAAGTACTTGAAACAGTTCATAAACTAAATAAAGAAGAAGGTATCACTATCGTGTACATTACACACTTTATGGAGGAAGCTGTCACAGCTGATCGTGTGGTAGTTATGAAAAATGGTGTGAAATTACATGATGGCACTCCTCGTGAAATCTTCAGTCATGTAGATACCTTAAAAGGCCTTGGCCTTGATGTTCCAGTGGCATCTGAAATTGCTTTTAAATTAAATGAAAAAGGTTATGAGGTCGGTAAAAGTATCATCAATAATGAAGAATTAGCAGTAGGTCTTAAACATTGTAAATTAGCTGACCAACTACTAGATGATCATAATGTAGAGGCCAAAACTATTAGTTCTCCTACCAATGAAGATGTAAATGCCGTAAGAGGGGAGGGCACACACTAATGGCGATTGTATTAGATAATATTACTTATACCTATGGTGTAGGTACTCCATTTGAAAAGACCGCCCTTCACGGTGTATCTCTTACTGTTGAAAACGGTGAGTTTTTAGGCATCATTGGTCATACCGGCTCTGGTAAGTCTACCTTTGTACAACATTTAAATGGCTTATTACACCCTACAACAGGAACGGTTACCGTTAATGGCGTAGATATTAGTGCTTCTACGGAGGAAGCTAAAAAGATGCGCCATAAGGTAGGCATGGTTTTCCAATATCCAGAACATCAGTTGTTTGAAGAAACTATTGCTGAAGATATTGCTTTTGGTCCTAAAAATTTAGGCCTCAGTGCTGATGAAGTAGATGAACGGGTACGGGAGGCAATGAAATTTGTAGGTCTTGATTACGACACCTACGCAGAGCGCTCTCCATTCCATCTATCTGGTGGACAAATGCGCCGTGTTGCCATCGCTGGTGTAGTGGCTATGAATCCAGATTTCCTAGTCCTTGATGAGCCATCTGCAGGCCTTGACCCATTTGGTCGTGAAGAAATCTTTGAAGAGATCATTCGACTTCATAAAGAAAAGGGCATTACTGTAATCCTTGTATCCCATAACATGGAGGATATTTCTCGCATGGCATCTCGCCTCGTGGTACTCGATAAAGGTCGTATCGTTCTCGATGGAGAACCGATGGATATCTTTAATAATCATCGAGATGCATTGCAAGCTGTTGGTGTAGACGTACCACCAGTATCTGTAACCATGGAATATTTGCGTGAACAAGGATTAGATGTATCTAATCGTGTATTATCCGTGGATGATGCAGTACAAGCCATTCTAGAAGGAGGTAGCCATGTTAAATAACATTACTATTGGGCAATACTTCCCAGGAAACTCCTTCTTGCATCGCATGGATCCTCGTGCCAAGATTATTGCTACAACTATCTTTGTGGTAGCTATCTTCCTAGCAAATTCTCCTCTTGCGTATGGCTTGGTAGGGGCATTTACCATCTTTGCTATGCTGTTATCAAGATTGCCATTACGCTTGATGTGGTCAGCTATTAAACCACTTTGGATTATTATTGTATTTACTATGGGTATTCATATCTTTACGACCCCAGGTAATTCACTTTTCCAATGGGGCATTATTAATATTACAGATCAAGGCTTAGCTATGGGTCTACAAATGGCGGCACGATTAATCTTTTTAATCTTATTCTCCTCCCTATTGACCTATACGACATCACCAATTCGTCTGACCGATGGTATTGAGCATTTGCTAAACCCATTCCGTTGTATTGGTGTACCTGCTCATGAATTGGCTATGATGATGACCATTGCATTGCGTTTCATTCCTACTTTATTGGATGAAACAGATCGTATTATGAAAGCTCAATCTGCTCGTGGTGCAGACTTTGTAACCGGGTCTATCATTCAACGGGCAAAAAATATGGTACCTTTATTGGTTCCTTTATTCATCAGTGCATTTAGACGTGCTGATGAACTGGCTATCGCTATGGAAGCGCGTTGCTATCGAGGTGGTGTAAACCGTACGCGCATGAAAGAACTACAAGTTACCTATGTAGATTATATCGGCGTAGGAGCTGTCATTTTGGTTACCATCGTACTCATCGTTTTATGGTGGCTTGATCTATGAGAAATATACGGATTATAGTTGCTTATGATGGCACCGATTTAGCAGGCTATCAAAAACAACCTGATGATAAGGGCTTAACCGTACAAGGTTGCTTAGAATATGGCTTATCAAAAATCTGTAATGAGCCCATTCAAATATACGGTGCTTCTCGTACGGATGCAGGGGTACATGCAAAGTTTCAAGTATGTACCTTTCAAACCTCTGGTGCTATACCTGCAGAAAATATTCCGCGTGCCATGATAGCTCATATTCCTAAAGACATTGTGGTCCTTGAAGCTGTGGAAATTCCACTGGATTGGAAGCCCCGTTGGAATATATATGGTAAGGAATATGTATATACTATTCATAATCAGCTCATTGCCAATCCTTTGACAAAACGATACCATTGGCATGTTAAGAAGCCTCTTAATATCGACCTCATGCAAGCTGCAGGCAATGAATTATTAGGCACCCATGACTTTACTACCTTAAAAGGGACGAATTCAACACCTGCTGATCCGGTAAAAACAATTATAGGAATTCATGTAGAGGCAGAAGGCTCTCATGTTACCATTTCTGTAGTGGGGGATGGGTTCTTATACCACATGGTTCGCAATATTGCAGGGCTCCTCGTCGATGTAGGCCTTGGAAGACGCAAGGTGGAGGATATCAAGGGCTATTTGGCCGCTAAAAATCGTCGTGTTATAGGTAAAACGGCGCCAGCCCAAGGGTTATGTTTAGAGGAGATATTCTTTACGAAAGAACGTCAGCAAGAGGTGTTACAGAATAAATATTCTATATAATTTTGTATAGACTGCATTCTTCTAGAAT
>NZ_DXLG01000025.1 GCF_019414865.1 Veillonella sp. | reverse complement strand
ATTTTATTTATTCCCTATGACACGTCTATCTGTAACAGCAAGTTTGGGATTAAAAAAAGAGCGTGCCCTAAGGCACGCTCTTTTATAGTATCCCTATAGATTATTCTTCTATAGCAGCTTCTTCTGTAATATCGATGATTTCAGGTGTGTTTTTAACAACCTCAATCTTACGGTAACGGCTCATGCCAGTACCAGCAGGGATCAATTTACCGATGATTACATTTTCTTTTAAGCCCAATAATGGATCGATTTTACCTTTGATAGCGGCATCTGTAAGAACACGTGTTGTTTCTTGGAAGGACGCAGCAGACAAGAAGGAATCCGTTGCCAAAGCGGCTTTAGTAATACCCAATAATGTACGTTTGCCAGTAGCATTTTCACGGCCATTAAGAGTAAGACGACGGTTTTCTTCGTCAAAGGTATTAACGTCGACCATATCTCCTGGAAGCATATCTGCATCGCCAGCTGTTTCAACTTTTACTTTGTGAAGCATTTGACGTACGATAACTTCGATATGTTTATCGTTAATTTCTACACCTTGAGATTTATATACTTTTTGTACTTCGTATACGAGGTAACGTTGAGTTGCTTCTGTACCCATTACGCGCATAATGTCATGAGGGTTGATAGAACCTTCTGTTAAACGTGCACCTAAGGATACAACATCACCGTCTTTAACGATAATGCGAGAACCATAAGGGATGAGGTAATCGAGTTCAATACCGTCCTCACCAGTGATGAAGATAGTATTAGTACCTTTTTTACCTTCGTTAGGTACAACGCGAACTGTACCTTCATTTTCTGCGATGATCGCATTACGTTTTGGTTTACGTGCTTCGAACAATTCTTCGACACGTGGCAAACCTTGTGTAATATCGTCACCTGCGACACCACCTGTATGGAATGTACGCATTGTCAACTGAGTACCAGGTTCACCGATGGATTGCGCTGCAATAATACCTACAGCTTCACCAACTTGAACTTGACCACCTGTACCAAGGTCGCGACCATAACACTTGCGACATACACCATAAGGGCTACGGCAAGTCAATACGGAACGGATTTTAACTGTTTCGTAGTGTTTTACAACTTCATCAGCCAATGGTTCTGTGATTTCACCGTTAAGAGGAACGATAACTTCGCCAGTTTCTTTATTAACTAATTCTTCAGCTGCAATACGGCCTACGATACGATCTTTTAATGGTTCAATAACGCCAGTACCCTCAACGATTGCTTCCACTTCGATACCGTGGATTTCGTTGTTGCGTACTTGTACTTCTTTTACATCGGAGTTAAGAATAGCTTCGATGCCTTCTTCAGTGAGGCGTGTATTAGCAGGGAAGATTTCAATACCTTCACTGTCAACAATTGCTTGTACAGTATCCTTGTTCAACATATTTTGAACCATAGTTTCTTTTAATGTTGCACGGATGCTGTCGTCGCTTTCACCAAGAATAATTTTTTGAACCAAATTAGTATGGTTGATATCGCTATCAGAGCCCAAGTGAGCACCGCGCAATGCGACGGATGTAACACCGGATTCTGCAATATCAGCTAAGCATTGTTCGTCCAAGATAGTTTCAGCAGGTACAACAAGTTCCCCTGTTTCTACATTCACTACATCTTTATCTAGAACACGACCAATAAGCTTGTCTTTCAACAATTCCAATGCTTGACGTGGAGATGTAGCCAAACGAGCGCGTTCACGAACGAGATCGATACCTACAACGTCACAATCGTCCTCACGAACGATAACGTCTTGAGATACGTCAACAAGACGACGAGTCAAGTAACCGGAGTCAGCTGTACGAAGCGCTGTATCGGCCAAACCTTTACGAGCACCATGAGAGGATGTAAAGTAATCCAATACAGTCAAGCCTTCTTTAAAGTTTGCTTTGATTGGTAAGTCGATGATACGACCAGATGGATCGGCCATCAAACCACGCATACCAGCAAGCTGACGAATCTGTTGTTTGTTACCACGGGCACCAGAGATAGCCATCATGTAAACAGGGTTGAAGCCATCTTTGTCGCGCGCCATATTATCCATCATGGCGTCAGTAACATCTTCTGTTGCTTGAGTCCACAATTGGATGGTTTTACGGTAACGTTCTTCTTCTGTAATAAGACCACGGCGATACAAGCGAGATACTTTTTCTACTTCTTGTTCTGCTGTGTCTAATAAACCAGTTTTTACTTCTGGTACTTTAATATCTGCAATAGCTACAGTCATACCTGCGCGACGAGCGAAGGAGTAACCCAAGGATTTGATACGGTCCAAGAGTTCTGCAGTTTTTTCATTGCCAAACAATTGGAAGCATTGGTCAACCAATTTACCAACTGTTTTCTTATCCATAACCTTACCTAAAGAGTAAGTGCCATCTTCACGTTTTTCGTATTGCCATAATTCTGGGAATAATGCATTGTTGAAGATTAAGCGACCAGCTGTAGTTTCTACACGGCCATGGTCAGGTAAACGGATATAAAGAATATCTTGCAAGCCAATGATATGAGACTCGTATGCAAGCATTACTTCGTCATAAGTAGCAAATGTTTTTGCTTTATCACGAGTATCTTCGCGTACAACTGTTAAGTAGTATGTACCCAAGATCATATCTTGAGAAGGTACTGCTACTGGTTTACCGTCTTTAGTAGACAAGATATTATGGCTAGAAAGCATCAATGTACGAGCTTCTGCTTGTGCTTCTACGGACAATGGTAAGTGACACGCCATTTGGTCACCGTCAAAGTCGGCGTTGAAGGCAGTACATACTAATGGATGCAATTTAATAGCACGGCCTTCCCAAAGGATTGGTTCGAAGGCTTGAATACCAAGTCTATGCAATGTAGGGGCACGGTTCAAGAGAACTGGATGTTCTTTGATTACCTCTTCTAAGGATTCCCATACACCAGGGCCAATTCTTTCTACTTGGCGTTTAGCTGCCTTGATGTTGGATGCTTGACCGCGTTCTACCAAACGTTTCATAACGAAAGGTTTGAACAATTCCAATGCCATTTCTTTAGGCAAACCACATTGGTGCATTTTAAGTTCAGGACCTACTACGATAACGGAACGACCAGAGTAGTCAACACGTTTACCAAGCAAGTTTTGACGGAAACGACCTTGTTTACCTTTAAGCATATCGGACAAGGATTTCAATGGACGGTTACCAGGACCTGTTACAGGACGGCCACGGCGACCATTATCGATCAATGCGTCAACAGCTTCTTGAAGCATACGTTTTTCGTTGCGCACGATGATGTCAGGAGCACCTAAGTCTAACAAACGTTTCAAACGGTTGTTACGGTTGATAACACGACGGTACAAATCATTGAGGTCAGATGTAGCGAAACGACCACCATCTAATTGAACCATAGGGCGCAATTCAGGTGGGATAACAGGAACAACATCCATAATCATCCATTCTGGACGGTTGCCAGATTGACGGAATGCTTCTACTACTTCTAAACGACGAACTGCACGGATTTTACGTTGACCACTAGCAGTGTTCAATTCTTCGCGCAATTCAGCATTCAATGCTTCTAAATCAAGTTCTGCTAAGAGAGCTTTTACAGCCTCAGCACCCATGTCGATACATACGAAGAGAACTTCTTCAGCAGCGCCCAATTCATAACGCTCTTCACGAGTTAATTCTTCGTATTCTTTATCTGCTTCTGGGATTGTTGCATCATCGCGAAGAGCCGCATTATAGCGCTCTTTGCGTTGTGCTTCGCGAACAATAGCCAAACGTTCGTTACGTTGAGCTACTGTTTCGATTACGACGGATTTACCACCGATAGTATAACCGTCTTCGTTAAATTGAGCTTCATATTCGCGGTACTCTTGCTCGGACAACAATTGGCGTTTTGCCAATGGAGTACCAGCTGGATCTACTACGATGTAGGAAGCAAAGTATAATACGCGTTCCAAGGAACGTGGAGATACATCAAGGATTAGGCCCATGCGGGATGGGATACCTTTAAAGTACCAAATGTGAGATACAGGAGTAGCCAATTGGATATGGCCCATACGTTCACGACGTACTTTTGCACGTGTAACCTCTACACCACATTTATCGCAGACTACGCCTTTATGGCGAATGCGTTTATATTTGCCGCAGTGACATTCCCAGTCCTTTGTTGGTCCAAAAATGCGTTCGCAGAATAGACCATCACGTTCTGGCTTCAACGTACGGTAGTTAATAGTTTCAGGTTTCTTAACTTCCCCATGAGACCAAGCTAAGATCTGCTCTGGAGAGGCTAAACCGATTCGCATGGAATCGAATTCATTTACGTCTAGCACTACTATCGCTCCCTTCCTTATAGATAGTTTTAGTCTTCATCGTTAGAGGAATCGCCCATTGGGAACGCCAATTGGCTAAGGATATCGTCTTCACCGCCATTATCAGCAGGTGCTTCTTCCTCTACTTCTGGCTCTACTACAGTTACTTCATCAGTTTCTACTGCACTGCCTTCCATAACTTCTTCAATGCCAGTTTCTACCACTTCATCTTCGTCATCAAGTTCTTTCATAACAACTTCTTCTTGATCTTCATTCAAGATTTTTACATCAAGACCAATACTTTGAAGTTCTTTGAGCAATACCTTGAAGGACTCAGGTACACCTGGTTCAGGGATGTTTTCGCCTTTAACGATTTTTTCGTATGCTTTCACACGACCAACAACGTCGTCAGACTTAACAGTTAATAGCTCTTGAAGTGTATAAGCTGCGCCATATGCTTCGAGAGCCCAAACTTCCATTTCCCCGAAACGTTGACCACCGAATTGAGCTTTACCACCCAATGGTTGTTGTGTAACAAGGGAGTACGGACCTGTGGAACGAGCATGGATTTTATCATCAACCAAGTGATGGAGTTTAAGCATGTATACGTAACCAACAGTTACACGGTTATCCATAGGTTCACCAGTACGACCATCGTACAATACTGTTTTACCATCATCGGAACGACCAGCAATACCTAATGTTTCAAATACGTCTTTTTCATGCGCACCATCAAATACAGGTGTAGCAATGTGAATACCAGCTACATCTGGTTTTGGCATGCCATATGTTTCATAATCGTAACCAAGGCCTTCGAGTTCATGACGAATTTCAACGCGTTTAGCACGAGCAGATTCAATATGGTTCAATGTAGTTTTAACTTTATTAATAGCTTCTAATTCTTCTACAAGAGCTGGATCCATTTCTGGAGCGTCTTCTTCAGAGTCGAAGAATTCTACATGAAGTGCATTGTATTTAGCTTCAATAGCTTTAAGTTCTTGATAACGAGCTTCGCCGCCAAGAGCTTCAAGTTTCTTTTGCGCTGCAGACTCTACATGACCAAGAATTTGAGATTTCAAGTCGATGATTTTTTCATCGATGTCGAAATGAGGAACAGTTACGTCTTCTTTAGCTTTTGCTTCTAATTCTTCAATTTCAGCATATAAGCCGCGAATAGCGTCAATTTGTTCCCAGTAAGATGCATCAGTACGAGCTTCTTTCAACACGTTTTGAATGTGAAGGTCTGTAGCTTTGATTTTCATACCTAAGCCTTGAACAGCCCAACCCAAGTGAGTTTCAAGAACCTGACCGATGTTCATACGAGAAGGTACGCCCAATGGGTTCAATACGATTTGCACTGGAGTACCATCTGGAAGGAATGGCATATCTTCTTTTCTCATAACGCGAGAAACGACACCTTTGTTACCATGACGGCCCGCCATTTTATCGCCTTCATGAATCTTACGTTTTTGAGCGATGTATACGCGAACAAGTTTATTTACACCTGGTTGTAATTCGTCACCGTTTTCACGAGTGAAGACTTTAACGTCTACAACTTTACCAGATTCGCCATGAGGTACGCGCAAGGATGTGTCGCGAACTTCGCGTTCTTTATCACCAAAGATAGCGCGCAATAAGCGTTCTTCAGGTGTTAATTCAGTTTCACCTTTTGGTGTAGCTTTACCTACGAGAATGTCGCCAGGATGTACTTCTGCACCAATGCAGATGATACCATCTTCATCAAGGTTTTTAAGTGTGTCATCACCAGTATTAGGTAATTCACGAGTGATTTCTTCAGCACCTAATTTAGTGTCACGCGCATCACATTCGTACTCTTCAATATGAATGGATGTATAGATATCTTCTTTACAAAGCTCTTCACTAAGCAAGATCGCATCTTCGTAGTTATAACCTTCCCAAGGCATGAACGCTACAAGAACGTTATAACCTAACGCCAATTCACCGCCATCAGTAGCAGGACCATCAGCCAATACTTGACCTTTTACAACATGGTCGCCACGATTAACGATTGGTTTTTGGTTAAAGCATGTGGATTGGTTAGAACGAAGGAATTTATTCAAACGATATGTATCAACACGACCATCGCTATCACGAAGAACGTGGATTTCATTACCCCAGCAACGTACAACTTTACCAGCTTCACGAGCAAGCACGCAAACGCCGGAGTCAGTAGCTGCTGTATATTCCATACCTGTACCAACAAGTGGAGCTTGAGCGCGCAAGAGTGGTACCGCTTGACGTTGCATGTTCGCACCCATCAAGGCACGGTTAGCATCGTCATTTTCAAGGAATGGAATCATAGCTGTACCGATGGATACAACTTCTTTTGGACTAACGTCCATGTAGTCTACCTTATCAGGTGTAACTTCCAATACGTCATGACCACGACGACAAGCAACGTGTTCATTAGTGAAGTAACCTTCAGCATCGATTGGGGAGTTCGCTTGGGCAATTGTCATACCTTCTTCTTCATCTGCTGTCATGTATACAACGGAATCAGTGACACGAACTTTTACAACTTTGTCTGCATCAGCACCTGTACCATAGATTTTTTCTACTTTACGGTATGGAGCCTCAATGAAACCGAATTCATTTACTTTCGCATAGTTAGACAAGGAGTTGATCAAACCGATGTTTGGACCTTCTGGAGTTTCAATTGGACACATACGGCCATAGTGAGAGTGATGCACGTCACGAACTTCGAAGCCTGCACGCTCACGAGATAAACCGCCAGGGCCAAGGGCAGAAAGACGACGTTTGTGAGTCAATTCTGCTAATGGGTTTGTTTGGTCCATGAACTGAGACAATTGGGAAGAACCAAAGAATTCTTTGATTGCTGCCACTACAGGGCGAATGTTAATCAACGCTTGAGGCGTGATAGATTCGATTTCTTGAATTGTCATACGTTCACGAACAACACGTTCCATACGAGTTAAACCAATACGGAATTGGTTTTGCAACAATTCACCTACACAGCGAAGACGACGGTTGCCCAAGTGGTCGATATCATCTGTATGACCTGCGCCATCCATAAGGTTGAGCAAGTAAGAGATGTTAGCAATCATGTCTTCACGTGTTACTGTACGGTGATCATATGGCAAGTTGCAGTTGTTACAGATAACTTTAGATTCTACACCATCGTTATTTACGATGTAGAACTCAGCGAAGCCTTCACCATCGAATACATGGCTATTAGCAACGATATCAAGTTGTTCTTCTCCAACTTGTACACCTGCATCAAGAATGATTTCGCCAGTTTCTGGATCTACGATTGGTTGAGCCAATGTTTGACCCAACATACGTTGACGCCAGCCAAGTTTTTTGTTCAATTTGTAACGACCAACGCGCGCTAAATCATAACGGCGTGCATCGAAGAACAAGTTATCAAACAAGTTACGAGCAGACTCTACTGTTGGAGGCTCGCCTGGACGTAATTTTTTATAGATTTCAACCAATGCTTCATCAGCAGATTGAGTTGTATCTTTTTCTAATGTACGAACGATGCGTTCATCATATACTGGCAAACCATCTTCATCAGTTTTACCATTCCAGAAGAGGTCAAGGATGCTTTCATTAGTATCCCAACCTAATGCACGTACCAATACAGTAGCTGGTAATTTACGATTACGGTCAATACGAACAGCAACAACTTCGCTAGCATCAGTTTCAAGTTCAATCCATGCGCCACGGTTAGGAATAACTGTGGAATCGTACAAACGGTTACCCATTGTATCGATTTCTTTATTGTAGTAAACGCCTGGAGAACGTACCAATTGGGATACGATTACACGTTCTGCACCATTGATGATGAAAGTACCTGTGTCAGTCATCAATGGGAAATCGCCCATGAATACTTCTTGTTCTTTAATGTCCATATTTTCTGGATCATTATTTACCAAGCGAATATTTACACGAAGTGGTGCTGCGTAAGTAGCATCACGGTTTTTACATTCATTAATATCATACTTAGGTTCACCTAAGCTGAAACCTTCGAAAGAAAGTACTAGATTACCTGAATTGTCTTTAATCGGAGAAATATCGTTGAAAATATTTTGTAAACCACTCTCCAAGAACCACTCATACGATTTACGCTGAATGTCCAATAAATGCGGCATCTTGATAACTTCGTTAATTTTTGCGTACGTATAACGAGTTCGTTTGCCTACCTGTTCAGGTTTGAACATATTTGCTTTCACCCCTATCAAAACACACTGGTCTACCATTTTCTATAACGGCACGGAAAAGACATCTTACAGGTCTCAGTTTTCCTGCTCGGATAACGTCAAATAAAGCAAGGCCCATTTCATTTTTAAAAATAACCTTGCTTTCCATTAACCAAGCACAACCTTGGAAGAAAACCTCATCACTATTCAAGTTATAGTTTTTATATCCAAAAGCAGGAAACGCTACTTTTGCAATATATAATTCTATCAGTATTAAAAAAGACTGTCAACCAAAAGGGTTGACAGTCTTTCATTTTCATGCTTTATTCATGTATCAAAACAACTGACTATGTTAGTTGCCTTTTTGTTTTAAAAGATTAGCACCAGCAATACCAGGGCGAGTCATTTCTTTAGGAGAAAGGATATGATTGATTTCATCTTCAGTCAACAAACCTTTTTCCAAGATGATATCACGGATAGCACGACCAGTGGTATATGCTTCTTTCGCAAGAGAAGATGCTGTTTCATAGCCAAGGTGTGGCAACAATGCTGTTACGATACCAACGGAACGATTCAACCAGTATTCGCATTGTTCACGATCTACTTCAAGATCCACGAGTAATTTATCAACGAATGTATTTACACCGTTTTTGAGGTAGCAAAGATTATTGAACAAATTGTAAGCCAATACAGGTTCCATTACGTTCAATTCGAATTGACCATTTTCTACAGCCAATGTAATTGTAAGGTCATTACCGATAACTTGATAACATACTTGGTTCAATACTTCGGCGATAACAGGGTTAACCTTGCCTGGCATGATGGAAGAACCAGGTTGACGAGCTGGTAATTTTAATTCCCCAATACCACAACGAGGACCAGATGCCATCAAGCGGAAGTCGTTGGCCATTTTAATCAATACGAGAGCAGTAACTTTCAAACCGCTGGAAATATCTGCAAAGATATCTGTATTGTTAGTAGCATCAATTAAGTTTTCAGCTGTATAGAATGGTTCGCCTACTACTTCACTAAGTTCGTATGCTACATCATGAATATAATTAGGTTCCGCGTTAAGGCCTGTACCAACTGCAGTAGCACCCATGTTAATTACATGTGCACCTTCAACGGCAGATTTAATACGTTTAATACCGCGGCGAACACCAGATGCATAGGCACCCATTTCTTGGCCTAATGTAATTGGCACCGCATCTTGTAAATGAGTGCGACCCATTTTCAAAATTCCGCTATATTCATCAGCCTTTTTCTCAAGTTCATCAACAAGGCGTTGTAATGCTTCAAGTAAAGGTTTAGATTTTAAAATTGCACATACCTTGATTGCTGTTGGGAAAGCATCATTTGTAGATTGTGCCATATTACAATGGTTGTTAGGGCTTACAATATCATAGCTTCCTTTTGGATGCCCCAAAATTTCACAAGCACGGTTAGCCAATACTTCGTTCATATTCATGTTTACAGAAGTACCTGCACCACCTTGAATTGGATCAACAGGGAATTGGTCAGCAAATTGACCTTCAATTACTTCGTCTGCAGCTTGTACAATAGCTTTACCAATAGATACATTTAAGCGACCAGTTTTCATATTCGCTAAAGCAGATGCTTTTTTAACCATTGCCAATGCTTTGATAAAGTCTTGGTCCAAATGTTTTCCTGTAATATGGAAGTTTTCTAATGCACGAATTGTTTGTACACCGTAATATAATTCATCAGCTACTTCTAATTCACCTAAGAAATCATGTTCTTTTCTCATAATAAATCCTCTTTCTACTATTTTTATACAAAATAGTATTTCAATGAAACGGTTTTATCTTACGCGCTCATTATAGCATGTATTTTGTATACATAAAAGTCATTTCATGTATTCTGTACAAACAATATTCTATACAATATATTATTTCATAAATAATTTTTTTGTAACTATTTCCATATTGCTAAAAGCTTTATCTTTCATTGGTTTAATTATTACACGCCCTATAGTACAATAATATAAACTATGTAAGTAAGGAGTAATTATGATTAACAATCACATGCTGCGCATAGGTGCGCTATTTTTATTAACCGTACTAAGTTACGGTTTCTATAATGCCTATCTACCCATAACCGATCCGGTTGAATCTAACTATGTATTATCTGCTATTACAATGTTAAAACATAACTCATGGATATCCCCCATGATATATGACCAAGTCTGGTATGATAAACCGCCCCTCACCTATTGGGCGCTTATGATAAGCTATAAACTATTTGGCATATCTGACTTTACATCGCGCATACCAAATACACTTATTGCTGGTGGCAGTGTTGCGCTTATGTACCATCTTGTGTATCGCATTAAAGAGTCCACGCATATAGCAATTACGAGTGCCATACTTTTGTTTGGTGCCTTACAGTTCTGGTACATTTCTCACGCAGTCATAACAGACGGCTTCCTATTCTTCTTTTCACTAGCTATCTTCGGCTATTCTTATCTAGCTTTCACCAACAACGATAAACATTCCATGGTAAAAGCCTATGGAGCGGCAGCCTTAGCGGTTGTAACTAAAGGGCCCGTTGGTATTGTTCTGCCTGGATTAATACTATTACTATTCATTGCTGCACGATGGCTTACCCAAAAAGATAAGGATGAATACTCACTTGCTAAAGATATTACATTATTATTTAATCCTTTGGGAATTCTCTTATTTATAGTTCTTGCCAGTCCATGGTACATCGCTATGTACTCGATTCACGGTCAAGAATTCATATCTGGTTTCCTAGGGCTTCACAACATGGAGCGAGCACTTGTATCTGAGCATCCAAAATTCAATGTTTGGTATTATTACCTAATCATTGTCCCTCTTGCTCTATTACCATGGACACCAGCCGTTATTTACCGACTCAAAAACATTACCTGGAAAAATAATTTTTATCTTCTCGGCGCCATCTGGTTTGTAGTAATTGTATTATTCTATTCACTAGTGGCCACAAAGTATATAACCTATACGTTACCAGCAATAATCCCATGTCTTATCTGGGGTGCTGAAGCTATCACAACTAGCTGCCATAACAAGAGTACTAGTTTTAAATATATTGTAACGATTCCATTAGGCATATATACAATCTTATTCCTAGTAGCCAGCATCGCAACACCAGAATTAAATCCTATACCATTAATTAGTGCATTCGTATTACTAGTACTATTTGCACTAGTAGTTAAACGGTATAGAAATCGCAACGTACCATTATCTATCTATTTAGCCACACCTTTAACTATTTTATATACGGCAATCACAATAACTGTAACACCTATTTTATCTGATCAATCGGGGCTTCAATTCAAGCCATATATTGAGTCAAGTGCACAACACACATATATATATGGTACCTACTATACATCGATTGTGTATTATACAAAAGATACACCAACTCAAGTATTTGTACATACTACAGATAATCCAGTATGGACAGCAGGCAAAACATTGATGCCCACAATAACAGTAGAAGAATTTGATACTAGGATATCTAATGAGAAAGGTGCTACCATCATTGTGCCAAATAAATATAGTAAAGAATTTGCTAATTCACCAACCAATAACATAGCAACAGAAGTTGGAAAAACTAAATCGGCTAGCATTTATAAAATTCAATAATCATAGAAAAATCAGCTAATTGATATTAATGGATAACTTCAAATGTTAATTCTATAACAAAAAAGGCGTACCCGAGGGTACGCCTTTTATTATGGCTAGAATTATTTCAATTCTACAGTTGCGCCAGCTTCTTCCAATTGAGCTTTCAAAGCTTCAGCTGCTTCAGTAGCTACGCCTTCTTTTACAGGTGCAGGAGCGCCGTCAACGATAGCTTTAGCTTCTTTCAAGCCAAGACCAGTTGCTTCACGAACAACTTTGATTACGTTGATTTTGGATGCGCCAGCATCTTTCAAGATTACGTCGAAGGAATCTTTAGCAGCGCCGCCTTCAGCACCACCAGCAGCTGCTACAGCTACAGGAGCTGCTGCAGTTACGCCAAATTCTTCTTCAATTGCTTTTACAAGATCATTAAGTTCAAGAATAGTTGCTTCTTTCAATTCAGCAACGATGTTTTCAATGTTCAATGCCATTTTAGTTTTCCTCCATAAAATAGTTTATTGTATCAGTCTTAAGCGACCAATGAATACTTCGCAGAAATTATTATTCTGCAGCTTCTGCTGGTTGAGCTTCTGCAACAGCTTTGACAGCGTATGCAACGTTGCGAACAGGAGCTTGCAATACGGAAAGCAACATGGAAAGCATGCCTTCGCGATTTGGAAGACTTGCAATTGCTTTAACGCCTGCAGCATCCATAACTTCGCCTTCAACGATACCAGCTTTAACTGTTACAACTTCTTTCTCAGTAGATTTGATGAATTGTTCGATTACACGAGCAGGTGCAACAGCATCTTCTTTAGAAGTAGCCAATGCAGTTGGACCTTCTAAATGCTCAGCGAAACCTTCAAGATTCAATTCATTTGCAGCAATGCGAGTCAAAGTATTTTTGATTACTTTGTATTCAACGCCTTCAGCCAACATTTTGCGGCGAAGATCAGTTGCTTGCGCAACAGTCAAACCAGTGTAACCAATCAATACAGCGCCTTTTGCTTCAGAAAGAGTTTCTTTCATTTGAGCAACGATTGCTTTCTTTTGTTCAGTGACAGCCATTAGATTACCTCCTTGTAGATTTTTTGGTGCTCTATGTACTATCTTAGCGTAAAAACGACCCCATCGCACGCGATGAGGTCGAACTAGTCCTAGATTATCTAGTGTCAGCCTCAGCGGGCGGATTTTCATCCATTATACATACCAGCCGTCTACAGCTAAGAGACATATGTGATTATTGCTCTTTTGTAACGTTGCTCAATTTGAACACGTTCAAAGGCACACCAGGGCCCATTGTAGCGGACAAGGTTACAGATTTAATGTATTGACCTTTAGCTGCTACAGGTTTAGCCTTGATAATAGTATCAACGATTGTACGGTAGTTGTCAAGTAATTTTTCTTCATCGAAGGACGCTTTACCGATGGAGCAAGAGATAATACCTGCTTTATCAGTACGGTATTCGATTTTACCAGCTTTGATTTCGTTTACTGCACGAGCAACGTCTGGAGTTACTGTACCAACTTTAGGGTTTGGCATCAAGCCTTTAGGACCCAAGATTTTACCAAGACGGCCAACTTGACCCATCATGTCTGGTGTAGCAACTACTACGTCGAAGTCGCTCCAACCACCTTGGATTTTAGCTACTAACTCTTCAGAACCTACGAAATCTGCACCAGCTTCTTCAGCTGCTTTAATATTGTCGCCTTTTGCGAATACAAGAACGCGTTTAGTTTTGCCAGTACCATGAGGCAATACTACTGCACCACGAACTTGTTGATCAGCGTATTTAGGGTCGACATTCAAGTTGAAAGCGATTTCAACTGTTTCATCGAAATTTGCAGTTGCAGTTTTCTTAACCAACTCGATTGCTTCTACTGGTTCGTAGAACTTACCAGCTTCAATAAGTTTTACTGCCTCAGCGTATTTCTTACCTACTTTTGCCATTATAATATCCTCCTTATGTGGTCAAACGGGAATTCCCTCCCACCGATTTGCGCCTTATGCGCAAGTCGTACGCTTATTAGTCAACGATTTCAATGCCCATGCTGCGAGCAGTACCTTCTACCATGCGCATACCTTGTTCTACGGTATTAGCATTCAAGTCAGGCATTTTCAATTCAGCAATTTCACGAACTTTATCGCGACCTACTTTTGCTACTTTATCACGGTTAGGTACACCAGAACCTTTTGGAATACCTGCAGCTTTTTTCAATAATACTGCAGCTGGTGGAGTCTTAGTGATGAAGTCGAAGCTACGATCTTCATATACGTTAATAACTACTGGGATAATTAAGCCAGCTTGTTTAGCAGTACGTTCGTTGAATTCTTTTGTGAAAGCAACGATGTTAACACCTGCTTGACCTAGTGCAGGACCAACTGGTGGTGCTGGAGTAGCTTTAGCGGCTTCAATTTGTAGTTTTACTTGTTTAACTAATTTCTTAGCCATGGGTAATTAAACCTCCTATGCTTATACTGTGGTGGTAACGGATATACATCCTCCCACTGGCAACCAAAATCGATTGCTCTTTTTTAGAGTTATAATATATATATTAAAGAGCTTTCTCAATTTGAGAGAACTCTACCTCTACCTCGGTATCTCGGTTGAACATTTCCACATTAAGTTTTAATGTTCCTTTTTCAGGGTTAAGTTCGGTAATAACACCTAGTTTATCTTCAAAGGCCCCGGACGTAATGCGTACCGTTTCACCAACTTCTACATCGATGTTGATGCTTGGTTTCTTATCCAAGCCCTGAGACTTAAGTATATGTTCTACTTCGGAATCAGAAAGTGGAACTGGTTTAGTGGCAGAGCCAACGAAGCCTGTTACACCTGGTGTGTTGCGCACAACATACCAAGAGCGGTCGTTAACTTCCATTTCAACCAATACGTACCCAGGAAATATCTTACGTTTTACTACTTTTTTAACCCCATCTTTTTCGTCTATTTCGTCTTCAAGAGGTACCAAAATTCGGCTAATCACATCTTGTAGACCCATAGACTGAACTTTAAGTTCAAGAGTGGTTTTAACTTTATTTTCGTAGCCTGAATAGGTATGAATTACATACCACTTCTTATCTGCTTCCATGAAATGGCCCCCTTATCCAACAAAGTGCAACAACGTATTAAAAAGTTGGGCAAAGACTGCATCAAGTACATAAATAATAAAGGCGATAAAAATCGTCACTAAAAATACTACTATTGTGTAATTGATGAGTTCTTTTTTTGTTGGCCAGACTACTTTTTTAAGTTCAGCTTTCACACCGCGGAAGAATTTTCCAAATCCACCACGCTGCTGCACTGCTGAGTTAGACTTTGCCATTGTTTCACATCCTCAAATCAACAGGTAATGAATGATAAGAATTATTTTGTTTCACGGTGTAATGTATGTTTACCGCAGAATTTGCAATATTTCATCATTTCAATACGATCAGGATTGTTCTTTTTATTCTTGTTCGTTTGATAGTTACGTTGTTTGCAATCTGTGCAAGCTAAAGTAATGGCATTACGCATCCGGATACACCTCGCTTTTTATTTACTAATCTGTCTCTTGTACTCGAAAACGCTCGACTACATACTAAAGAAATATATCATACGTAGCAAGCGATGTCAAGAATTTTGAGCAACTCAAAAAAGCCAGGCACATGTACCTGACAGGGATAGTATAACAAAAAATGGCGTTCCTTGTCTAGAAAGGAACGCCATTAATATGGTAATAAATTATCACATATTTTTCATGCAATTTATGCCGTTAATGCATAGAATTATATTATGCCTGTCAATTACGATTTCTTCGGAAATAGAACTTTCACAATTTGCCAGAAGAATGCTACGGCACCAATGATTAGTATTGTATCACCAATCATACGAAGCCAACGCAAGTTTTGTAACAATGGTTGTTGCATAAATTCTTCACTACGTGCAAACCACAAACCATGTGTAATGCTTGCCCACGCTTGGATAAGACCAATCGGCAATAAGCTGATGAGCACCATTAAGGCAAGGCCTATATTGAGAGCCCAGAACCCAAATTTCATCAATTTATCGTTGAATTCAACTTCAGGTCGAATATAACGAGCAATAAGGAATACAAAGCCTAAGCTTAAGAAACCATATACGCCAAACAATGCGGTATGCGCATGTACTGCAGTTGTATTAAGACCTTGAATGTAGAACAAGGATACAGGCATATTGATCAAGAAGCCGAAGACCCCCGCACCAACAAGATTCCAGAAGGATACCGCAATGAAGCAGTATACAGGCCATTTCAAACGATGCATCCAAGGTGCGCTGTGAAGACGTGTATAGTTTTCAAAGGCTTCATAACCTAATAGTACAAGTGGTACTACTTCCAATGCGGAGAAGGATGCGCCTGTCGCCACAATAGTAGATGTAACACCTGTAAAGTATAAATGATGGAATGTACCAGGAATACCACCAATGAGATAAATAGCACCAGAGGAAATGGCTGCCACTGTACCGGCACGATATGATACAAGCCCTAGTGTAACAAAGATAAATGCCATCAATGTAGTAGAGAATACTTCGAAGAAGCCTTCTACCCAAAGATGAATTACCCACCAACGCCAGTACTCCATAATTGCTAAGTGGCTATGTTCACCATAGAACAAACCTGGACCATAGAAGATACCTACCATGATAACAGAGAAGATAAAGGCAGCAATAAGGTTTTTATCCCCTTTTTGTTTGAAAGCACCAATAATGCTACGTATCATGAGTACAAGCCAGAATAGAATACCAATGTATTCAATCCATTGCCAAATACGACCTAGTTCTATATATTCGTAACCTTGGTGTCCGAGAAGGAAATTCCAGGCTGCTGGAATTTGATGTGCTACACCTAAATATGTGCCAGCGAAGGAACCAACTACGAGAACTACAAGCGCCCAGAATAAAATATCTACACCTAGTTTTTGATATTTAGGATCCTTACCACCATTAATAATTGGTGCCAAGAATAAACCAGCGCTTAAGAATGCCATAGCAATCCAGAACAAGGACGCTTGAATATGCCATGTACGGGCAATAGAATATGGGAAGTATTGAGCTAAAGGAATACCATAGAACGCTTGACCTTCTACAGTATAGTGAGCAATGATACCACCCATCCCCAATTGGAATAAGAACAATGCTAGGATTGTAAATAAATATTTTCCTAATGCACGTTGAGATGGAGTCAAGGTAATCTTGCTAATTGGATCTTCTGCTGGTGGAACCAATGCATGTTCGTCGTCTTTCTTACCAAAGGACCACAACCATACAACTACACCTATGCCACATAATAAAATGATGACACTCACAACAGACCAGGCAACACTTTCAGGTGTTGGATTATGATCCAATAACGGTTCATGTGGCCAGTTATTAGTGTATGTCGCATCTGTACCAGGACGTTGGGTAGATGCCATCCACGTAGTCCAGAAGAAGAAACGAGCCATATCAATACGGTCTTGTAACTCAGGCAATGTATTGTCCTTCATTGCAAAATGATCACGAGTCAATGTCAACTCTGGATTATCACCATAAAGTTCAACAAAATAACGACCTGTAATATTCATCGCCGTAATGCGCTCTGGAGATAAAACCACAGTTCCGTCATCGCGAACGGCACTACCTAGATATTCTTCTTTTACTACTTCTTTAACAGCTGCTTGTTGTGCAGAACCTAATTGATTGTAAAGAACACCAAAAGCCTCTTGCGACTTAATATCCAACATTATGGATACTTCTTTATGTAACCAATCCGCTGTCCAGTCAGGAGCTTGATAAGCGCCATGACCTAAAACTGTCCCTACAGATTGACCACCTGTAGATTGCCATGCCGATTGGCCATGTAAAATATCTTCTTTTGTGAACAAGACTTGTCCATCTTGAGATACATACGCAGTCGGCACCGGCGGTGCTTGATGATACACATCAGTACCTAGATAACCAAGAATTGAAAAACCAATAATAAGAACGGCTACTACGGCTATCCAATACTTTTTGTATTCACCCATCACATTACCTCCTTTTCTAAAAAACACAAAAGGAGGGCCTTTGCCCTCCTTAAATTTATAATACCATTATCAAGTTATAGTTTCTGTATCTTTGGTTACAAATACAATAAACAATATATAAATTAACATAAAAATAGGACCCCATTGGGGTCCTATTTTTCATAAAAGGCTATTAATTAACCTTCGATTTCAGTTACAACGCCAGCGCCTACTGTATGGCCACCTTCGC
>NZ_DXLG01000024.1 GCF_019414865.1 Veillonella sp. | reverse complement strand
TTGAAAATATAGTTTTTATAGTCGAAAATATGATGAAAAAGAACTATTGAAATACCGAAATATATACAGCGATATTCATGAAAATAATTCTCAAAACATGAAAAAGCATTGAGAAAACTGTATAGTTAAGCCGTTGAAAGCATGTATGTTGTGTGTTACGATTGATGCATAGAGTTAATCTCGATGTGTATGAGAAACATATGTCTTATACACTTGAGAGTTAAAAGTTATCTCACGGTAATTTAGAATTAATATTCAACTATGTTCCTGAGGAGGGATTATCTTGCGCGAGATTCAAGTATCTGAAATCACAAAAACAGTCCGTCAAATGTGTATGGACGCAGCTTACCACTTGCCAAAAGACATCTATGAAGGCTTGAAAAAAGGCCGTGAAACAGAAGAGTCTCCAGTTGGTTGCATCGTTCTCGATCAAATCATCAAAAATGCAGAAATTGCTGATGCTGAAGATCGTCCATATTGCCAAGATACTGGTATGACATTGGTATTCGTAGAAGTAGGTCAAGATGTTCATTTCGTTGGTGGCGATCTTAAAGAAGCTATCAATGAAGGTGTTGCTCAAGGTTATGTAGAAGGTTACCTTCGTAAATCCGTTGTAGCAGAACCATTGTTCAACCGTAAAAACACTCAAAACAACACACCTGCAATCATCTACATCGATATCGTTCCTGGCGATAAAGTAGAAATCAACGTAGAACTTAAAGGCTTCGGTTCTGAAAATAAATCTGACGTAGCTATGTTGGTACCTGCAGATGGCGTTGAAGGCGTTAAAAATGCAGTTCTTGAAATCGTAAAACATGCTGGCCCTAACCCATGCCCTCCAATCGTACTTGGCGTTGGTATTGGTGGTACTATGGACCAAGCAGCTGTTATGTCCAAAAAAGCTTTGCTTCGCGATATTAGCACTCCTCACAAAGATCCTGAGTATGCAAAATTGGAAGAAGAAATTTTGGAAATGGTTAACAAAACTGGTATCGGTCCACAATTGGGCGGCACAACAACTTGTATCGGTGTAAACATCGAATGGGGTGCAACTCATATCGCCGGCCTTCCTGTTGCTGTTACTATTATGTGTCATGCTGCTCGTCATAAACACGTAGTACTTTAATCGGTAGGAGGTAATTACAATGGCTGAAACAATTCGCATTAATACTGAAGAATATAATGAAGAGTTTTCCCGTAAATTAAAAGTTGGTGATAGCGTTCTTATTACTGGCAAAATTTACTCCGCTCGTGATGCTGCTCATAAAGTTATGACTGAAGCTTTAGCACGTGGCGAAAAATTACCAATCGATTGGACTAACAAATTCGTTTACTACCTTGGCCCAACACCTGCAAAACCTGGTGACCCAATTGGTTCCGCTGGTCCTACAACTTCTGGTCGTATGGATGCTTACACACCAACAATGCTTGATCAAGGTATCAAAGGCATGATCGGTAAAGGTTCCCGTAAACCAGCAGTAGTTGAATCCATGAAGAAAAATGGTTGCACATACTTCGCAGCAGTTGGTGGCGCTGCAGCATTGATTGCAAAATCCATCAAAAAATACGAAGTACTTGCTTATGGTGAACTTGGTCCAGAAGCTTTGGCTGAATTAACAGTTGAAGATTTCCCTTGCATCGTAGTTGGCGATACTGAAGGTAACAACTTCTACGAACAAGGCCAAAAACCTTATAGAAAAATCTAATATCACCGTTGAGTGATTGAAAGAGGCTTGCTAATGCAAGCCTCTTTTTTATCTATAGAGATCAATAATTATCACTGTACATGTATATATTTAATGATTATTACATTGTTTATTAGTATGATAGTAATATATGAAATTACTTTTATAGTTTATATATTATTATGTTAGATTCACTTTTGCTTAGTAGAGTAAAGTCTACCGATTCTGTCCATTTTGTGATAATATACATATAGATTTATACATTCAAAGTGAGTGAGGCGATATCATGACTTCTGTAGAAACTATTCGTCAGTCAGTGCGTACAGCGATGGCTGAATTGCTAGATTTGGCAAAGGTTCGAGAAGGTCAATTATTCGTGGTGGGTTGTTCCACTAGCGAAGTTATGGGTAAGAAAATTGGCACTGATTCCCACATTGATGTGGCTCAGATCCTATTTGATGAAATATATAAAGCTGTTAAAGCTAAAGGTCTTAATTTGGCCGTTCAATGCTGTGAGCATATTAATCGAGCTCTTGTTATGGAACGTAGTGCAGTAACATGGGAGGAAGAGGTTAATGTAGTACCTCAACGTCATGCAGGTGGAGCCATGGCTGTTACTGCCTATGAACGTTTTGACGATCCAGTGATGGTTGAATTTATTAAAGCTGATGCAGGTATCGACATCGGGGACACTTTCATAGGTATGCATATGAAACATGTTACTGTACCAGTGCGCCTCAGTATTAAAGAAATTGGTGAGGCTCATGTAACTGCTTGTCGTGTTCGACCTAAGAGCATTGGTGGTGAACGTGCTGCATATAATGAAGCGTTGATGTAGGGGGATAGTATGTCAAACGTAATACCATATTTTGTATTAGCTGTTGTAGCGCTTGGATTTTTTGCCATTTGTTACGCCGTTTTTAATCGTAATGATAGTGAAAGCCAAGCTAAAGATGAGCACCATGATAGATCTGTTACTAAATTTGATGGTGAACATCATAGAGAAAAGTCCGTTAATGAATCTAGGGTAGGCGATGTAACTGTTACACATGAAGGTGGAACCAATGTGTATACGGCCTCTGTGCTAGAGGGTAATGAAGAGTATAATGCTTCTGAATCTATGGTAACTCATGAAGATACATCTTATAACCGACGAGATGGTAATCAATTACATGTGGAAGACTCCGGAACAGGATATTCCTTGGCCTTAGGTCATCATGCAGGCGAGCCTGAGACTAAATCAAGTCAAGCTGACTTAAAAGGACAAGAACCTGTTCAAGATACATCTGTTTCTGCTGATTCTATTCCGCATGAATCTGTTTCACATGAATCTATTCAAGTAAATTCTGGTTCTCTAGAGAAGACAGAATCTGCTCCAACAGAACATAGTAATGATGAAACTATTATAATGCCTGCAGTTTCTGATGGTAAACGCTCTAATAGTGAGCATCATTCCACTCCATTGATGGATAAGACTATTGTTCTTGATGCTGTTACAGATGAACTTCGCAATCGAGCTAATTCTGTAGAGGATACGATTGCTATGGGCGAATCTGTAGAGGCTCTTGAAGCTGATGAAGCAGAACATATTGAGGCTACACAAATGATCGGTGGTGTCGATGAGATTAAAACAGCAGAAGGTCCATCTGTATTGGATGAAACGCGCTTGTTTGATGCTTCCGAAATAGAGGCTCAATTGGCAGCCGCTAGTATGGTTGAAGAAGAGGTACCAACAGGACAATGGGCTAAAGCGGCACATGAAGATAAATGTATTGAATTGGCAATCGCGCCATTTATTCATGCCTTCGGCATATTGCATGGAGATACACAACATTATGTGGAATCTATTACAAGAGATGCATTAGCAGCTCTTAATATTACAAAGTTAGCTGAAGTCAATGCACTTCTTGATAATATTGTTATTCAAGAAGCCTTGATGAGTATGCAAAAGGCTTATGCTGCGACGAATACAGAGTGGATGAAATCCGCCGCCTTAGGTGCGTTCTTAGATGTAGTACAATCACCTAAGTCTAGTACACCGTACCTTGTAGCCTTTGATGCGTTACGCGTATTGCCACATTTAACGCTAGGTCATTTCCAAGTTATGGCATTGACATTATTGTTACAATACTCTAGAAACTCTAATAACTATGGATTGATTCACTTCCAACATTATGTAGAAAAATATATTGAGCCATTCATTTCTGATTTGCCTCAAAATAACTCTTTCTATCGTCAATTAGATTACTTACGTTGTACACAAGAGGAACGCGAACCAATTACATTAGCTCAAGTGTTATCCAATTCCTATCCATTTGTGTTCAACTATCGTGGCTTCTCGAAGGAGGAACTCTTCCGTGCTACTGATGGTCATGGCGTTGATCCACGTTATGTGGTGCGTAGCTTGAATTCCAATCTTTATAAATTGGCGTTAGTTGACGAGTCTTTAGCACCTCGTTTCTTTAGACAAACTCGTATTTCTGATTCTATGGTTCAACGTGATCTCATTGCGCTTATGAAGAGTAAACCGACTGCTTTCAGAGGTCAAGAAGCACGTGATATTATGGATGATATTTCTCCAGTTCTACTAGATTTAGCGGATGTATTTGATCATACGCCGATGTCTAAAATCAGCTTAACATTGCTTGGCCTTTACTTAGGCCGTGCTCATGTGAAAGCAACTATTGGTGAAGAATTCGATTTATCTCATTGGTTCTAATGTGTAAAATTAATTGTAAAGAATTAATACTAAAGAACTAATACTAAAGAAATAATAACTGTATACTAAAAGGTCTCCCTAGATTATATAGGGAGACCTTTTTACGTTTATTGTATATTATTAGTTTTATTATAGGTTAAAAGATATGCTAGAAGCTATTAAAACCGAATTCTTCGATTCCTTCCACGTCTTTTAGTGTTACTGTACGGCCTGTAATATCGATAATGCCTTCATCTCTTAGGCGACCGAGTTCGCGGCTAAGTGCTGTGCGAGATACATTGAGTACCTCTGCCATTTGCTCGCGGTTATGTGGCAAATGGATTGTTGTAGACTGCTGACGTTTATAAATGTCTGTTAAGTACGCGAAAATCTTCTCGCGCATACCTTTCAAGGTAAGATAATGAACCTTTCTTGTGAGGAGAATAGCTTTTTCAGACAAATCCTCCAATAGGTTGGACAAGATTTTGGTTTGGCATTGTTGGCAATCTGGCAATGTATCAATAAATGTTTCGAGCGGAATGAACATAATTTTACTAACCTTTGTAGCTTTAATCGTAGCAGGCCATAATGGTTGTTTACTAAATAGTAATGCTTCACCAAAAATATCAGATTGTTCAAGGTTAGCCATAATAACACGTTGGCCCATAACATTTTCACGTGTCAGTAACGCACTGCCTTCGAGAATAACGCCAATGCCTTCCATAGGATCCCCAGAGAGGGCGATGAAGTCATTTTTCTTATAGCTATGAACAATAACCTTTGCATTATGTAAATAGCCTTTTAATTCAGGCTCACCTAATTTATTGAATAGAGGACAGTGTATAAGAGTGGGCAGATATTGGTTGATAATATCGTTTGAAAGTATTTGCTTCATGAGCACCTCCGGTGTGACGAAGTCTATAGTAAATTTAAATGATTATTGTATAATAATAGTATAAGGTCAAATGACCTACCTGTTCCACAAGGGGAGTCAGGTAAAAATTTTGAAAAAGTTTTTTATTTGTTGCTCAAGCTACAGAAATTGTATCATCTTTACGTTATACTTTCAAATGTAATCAATCAGACACCTGATAATTCATCAGTGTAATGTATAGGTTTTATATTATCTAGCTTGAATGCGAGGAAGTCTCGCAAAGGAGGATTTTTAAATGAGTATGTTCTGTTATCAATGCGAACAATCTGCAGCACCAGGCGGCTGTACTGTACAAGGTGTATGTGGTAAAACTGCACCAGTTGCTAACTTACAAGACGAATTAACTGCTGCTTTAGTTGGTTTAGCACGCGCTTTAGACGTAAAAGGCCAAACTAAAGAAGGCGTTGACTATTTAATGCGTGGTTTGTTCATGTGTGTAACAAACGTAAACTTCTCTGAAGACCGCGTTCAAGAATTCATCGACGAAGTAAACGCTTATCATGCAAAAATCGATAGCGCAGCTCAAAACTTCGATTGGGAACAATTGTGGAAAGGTGAAGAAGATATCGTATCCCTTCGCTCCACATTATTGTTAGGTATGCGTGGTATGGCTGCTTATGCATGGCATGCTGCACGCCTTGGTTTCCATGATCCTGAAGTTGATGCTTGGTTCATCAAAGGCATGGTAGAATTCGCTAAAGACCACAGTGCTGAAGAATGGTTGAACTTGTTGATGGAATTCGGTCAAATCAACTTGAAATGCATGGCTATTCTTGATAAAGCTAACACTGAAACATATGGTACTCCAGTACCAACTACAGTACCTTTGACTGTAGAACCAGGTCCTTTCATCGTTGTAACTGGTCATGACCTTCACGACTTGAATCAATTGTTGGAACAAACTGATGGTAAAGGTGTAAACATCTATACTCATGGTGAAATGTTACCTTGCCACGCTTACCCTGAATTGAAAAAACATCCTCAATTGAAAGGTAACTTTGGTACTGCATGGCAAAACCAACAAAAAGAATTCGTTGACGTTCCTGGCGCATTCTTGTTCACTACAAACTGCATTATGCCACCAAAAGAAAACTACAGAGCTAATATCTTCACTACAGATATGGTAGGTTTCGACGGCTGTGCACACGTAGAAGAAAAAGCTGATGGCACTAAAGACTTCTCCGCTGTTATTGAACGCGCAATCGAATTGGGCGGCTACAAAGAAGCTCAAGAATTCACTGGCATCAACGGTGGTCACGAAGTAACTACTGGTTTCGGTCACGGTACAGTATTGGGTATTGCTGATAAAGTAATCGACGCTGTAAAAGCTGGCGCAATCAAACACTTCTTCTTAGTTGGTGGTTGTGACGGTGCTAAAGTAGGCCGTAACTACTACACAGAATTCGTAAAACAAACTCCAGATGATACTGTAGTATTGACATTGGCTTGTGGTAAATTCCGCTTCAACGACCTTAACATCGGTGAAATCGGTGGTATCCCTCGTATCCTTGATATGGGTCAATGTAACGATGCTTACTCCGCTATTCAAGTAGCAGTAGCTTTGGCTGGTGCATTTGAATGTGACGTAAACGACTTGCCATTAACATTGGTATTGTCCTGGTACGAACAAAAAGCAGTATGTATCTTGTTAACATTGTTGGCATTGGGTATCCGTAACATCTACATCGGACCTTCCTTGCCTAAATTCTTCTCCAGCAATGTATTGAACATTTTGGTAGAAAAATTCCAATTACATCCAATTACAACTCCAGAAGCTGACATGAAAGCTATCTTGGGCTAATAGGATCCATTAACTTATTAACTACAGTCCTACTTCCCCTCTCTTTTATGATTTAGGACTGTTGTTATAAATAACGCACCTTAGGTTCGCCTAAGGTGCGTTTTTTACTATTTTGTGAAAGCTATCTGTTAGTGGCTGTATATTGATGGGGTCCTGTTTCGTATCTACAACTTAGTTAAAAAGGAAGGACTATACTTCTTTGCTCCTCGTGACCTGATGTCGCTGCATAAGTATAGTCCTTCCTTTTTATAACTGTAGATATGGAGGTGTCCCATCAATATACTACTTCTTTGATAGATTTTCCCAAAATAGTATGTGCTGCGAGATAGACGCGTTTCGGCCCTCAATAGGTGGTGCCCATTAGTAAAACGTTTGAGGAACATAAGTCCATCAATTTACTATTCCCTACGATAGCTTTTATAAAACTAGTGTGTTGAGGGGAGATCGCTGCATAAGTATAGTCTTTCCTTTTTATAACTGTAGATAAGAAGGCGTCCCATCAATATACTGCCTCTTTGATAGTTTTCACATAAATAGTGCTTGGGGAGGGGAATGATATGTACATAAACTTAGTCCTCCGTATGTGTACAAAAATACAGCTAATGTGCATATAGACATTAATCAATATCGATTGTTATACTATAGATATAGTAAGATTTTCTCACATTATTTATGTGTATATAGAGGCGTGTATGAATAGTATTTTTGATATTATAGGGCCTGTTATGATTGGCCCGTCTAGTTCGCATACAGCTGGTGCTGCGCGGCTAGGTAAGATGGCGCGGTGCATTTTCCGTTCCACACCTAAAAAGGTAGATTTAACCTTATATGGCTCTTTTGCTAAGACTTATAAAGGCCATGGTACAGACCGTGCCTTGATTGGGGGCTTATTAGGTTTTAAAGAGGATGATACAAATATTCGTGTTGCTCATAAATTAGCTGAAAAAGAGGGCATGGAATATAACTTTATCGAGTCTCCTCTTGATGTAGGTCATCCTAATGTAGTTCGTTTTGATATGTACGATGAACATAATCGTCATATGACGGTGATAGGTCGATCTCTTGGTGGCGGTCAAATTATGATTACCGAAGTAGATGGCAATGATATGTCTATTACTGGCGATGAGTTTACTCTTGTTGTATTCCATGAAGATAGACCTGGCGCCATCTCTTTGGTGAGCCAAGCATTGAGTGAGTCCGATATTAATATTGCAACGATGCGTGTATTCCGGAAGGGTAAGCACAAGGATGCAGTGATGGTCATTACTACAGATACGGTGGTAAATCCAATTACAGTTCAGTTTATGCGCGAGTGCCCAGGCATTCAAGATGTCATGACCTTTGAAGCGTTATAGGAGGGTGAATAATGAGCTATGCATATGATACAATTGCAGATATTATTCGCCTAGCTGAGGAAAATAACATTTCCTTTGGCGAAGTAGTACTGCGTTATGAATTAGAGAATTATGACCGCAGTGAAGAAGCGGTTATTCGTGAAATAGAGCATCGTTTAGACATCTTTGAAGGTTCTATTCAAGATGGTATAGACTATGCAGAAAAAACAGCGTCTGGTATGTCCGGTGGCCAGGCGGCACAGCTTAATGGACAAGCACCAAGATTTATGAGTGATATTGCGTACAAGGCGATGACCTATGCTATTGCTGTAAACGAGGCAAATGCGAAAATGTTCCGCATTGTTGCGTGCCCTACGGCTGGATCTTGTGGTGTTATGCCTGGTGCGGTGAAAGCTGTAGCAGACCATTACAAGTTAGATAGAGAAACAGTAGTAAAAGGTTTCTTGGCTGCTTCTGGTATTGGCAATGTTGTGGCGAATCGCGCTTGTGTGGCTGGCGCCGTTGGCGGTTGCCAAGCAGAAATTGGTACGGCCGCTTGTATGGCTGCCGGTGCCATTGTAGAAATGATGGGCGGTACGCCTTGTCAAGTAGGCCATGCCATTGCATTGTGCATGAAAAACTTATTGGGCCTTGCCTGTGATCCAGTAGCGGGGCTTGTAGAGGTACCGTGCGTTAAACGTAATGGTTTCTATGCAGTTCATGCCATTACTGCATCTGAATTGGCTTTGATGAATATTGAAAGTCAAATTCCACCAGATGAAGTTATTGAAGCAATGAATAATATCGGTCGCGCTATGCCAGCAGCATTGCGTGAAACAAGTGATGGCGGCCTTGCGGTAACACCGACGGGTACAGCTATTGCAGAACGAGTGCAATCCTTATAGGATTGCACTTTTTTCATGCTTTCATTTGTAGTAAAATAAAAGTTAGACTAGTTCGGAAAGGAGTGTGCATGATGGAACAGGCCAATCGAATATTGACTGTATTAGAAGAAGCAGGTTATGAAGCCTATATCATTGGCGGAGCAGTGCGTGATATTTTGATGCATCAAAAGCCTCATGACTTTGATATTGTGACGTCTGCACGCCCTGATACGGTAATTGAAGTCCTACGCGGTCAAGATATTCAAACGACAGACTTAGTAGGAAAATCCTTTGGTGTAGTAGTAGCTACACTAGGAGGAAAGCAATATGAAATTGCAACGTATCGCACTGAACGATATGGAGCAGATAGTCATCGACCAGAAGAAATCGCTTATGCCGATACATTAGACGAAGATGTATTGCGCCGCGACTTTACGGTCAATGGTATGGCTATGAATCGCTTTGGTGAGGTCATAGACCTAGTAGGGGGACGCCGAGATATCAAGCATAAGACATTGCGAACCATTGGCAATGCACAGCAACGCTTCGAAGAAGACGCATTGCGATTATTTAGAGCATGCCGCTTTGTGGCAAAGCTAGATTTCTTACCTACCGAAGACTTATTAGAAGCTATGCCAAAGGCATTTCATCGTGTGCCTGGATTATCTCTCGAGAGAGTTCGTAGTGAACTGGACCGACTCATGTTAGAGCCTGCTGTGGCTAAGGGCCTTGATGTATTAGTACAATCTCGCTTGGCCGAGTGCTCTTGTCGCGTTGTAGAAAATGGTGTCGCTCGTGAAGTACCTATTTTACCAGAGCTATACCATCTTGTGAATTTACCACAAGAAAAAGACTTTCACGAATTTGATGGTTGGTATCATACATTAGCCGTTGTATCTCATACAGAACCAGATTTGATATTGCGTTGGGGTGCACTGTTACACGATGTAGCAAAGGGTATGCCTACGGTGCGAGCTGTTATTAACGGCCGATTGACCGATCGTGGCCATGATACATTAGGCTCTGAGATGACAGAGACCTTGCTTACTCGTTTAGGGTATCCGAAAGCCTTTGTGCGCCGCGTAGCTTGGATTGTGAAAAATCACATGCGCTTTCACTATTTTGTACAAAATGGAGAAGCTAATGAGAAAAAGTGGATCCGTAAAGAGGCTCGCAGTGGTGAGTTCCGGGATAGTCAAATTATGCGAATTGCATGGGAACAATTATCTAAGGTTTGTGCTGCCGATGTGTTAGGCTGTGGGAAGCCTTATGCAGCGACTGATGGTACCTTAGCCTTTGGTGAATGTATGGCAGATCTTAGTTTAGAGATGCCTATCCATACAAAGGATTTAAATTATGACGAACGAGTTATTAAGCTTGCAGGGAAAAAAGTGGGGGAAGGATTGCAGTATTTATTAGGTCAAGTACAAAATGGGGTGATTCCCAATGAACCAGATGCATTATATGATGCATTAGACCATAAGTTACGCCGTCCAGTGGAGAAATGATGAAGTTATTAAATAAAGCGTTATTACGCATGAGTGATTGGAGTCGCACTACGTGGTGCCTTGCCATACTCATGACCGTTGCCTTCGTCCTTATTGGGCGTTTAGCACAGTTACAGGTCTTTGATACCTTTGACCTAGAGAAGAAAAACTTATTACAAGTTCAAGTAGATAGAAAATTACAATCGCCGCGCGGTACAATCTATGACCGTAATGGCAAGCCTTTGGCGATGAGTGTAGTTACAAAATCTTTATATGCGGATCCGAAGATGATTAAACAGTCTCCTCAAGAGATTGCGGATCTCATTTCACCGTATGTAACGATGTCAAAAGAGAATATTGTGAAAGCTTTGCAAGAGGATACCGCCTTTGTCTGGTTGAATCGTATGATGGATGCAGATAAATCAAAAGGGGTACAACAAGTTATTAAGGATAATAATATTGCAGGCCTTAATTTCGTTGAAGAATCTAAGCGCTATTATCCAAATGGTGTCTTAGCGGCACAAGTATTAGGCTTTGTCGGTACTGATGATAAAGGTCTTGATGGTCTAGAAATGGTTCTTGATGACGAATTAAAGGGGGGCGTACAACAAGAAATTGTAGCTACTGATAATAAAGGGAATGCCATCTTTGGTTCCGTACTATCTAAATTTTTACCAGATAAGGGTAAAAGTGTAACCTTAACCATCGATGCAACAATTCAATTTATTGCAGAACGCGCTCTTGATAAGGCAATGGTTGATACAGGAGCTAAGCATGCCAGCGTTATCGTTATGGATCCAAAGAACGGTGAAATATTAGCGATGGCCAATCGTCCAAGTTATGATCCTAATAACTACAACCAAAGTGGTGAAGAGGCTTTCAAAAATATTGCGGTTACCAATTTATATGAACCAGGTTCTACATTCAAACCTATCATTGCATCTGCAGCTCTTGCAGCAGGCAAATGGAAGTTAGACACTGTGTATAACGATAAAGGGGCCTTCGCTGCCAATGGACATATCATTAGAAACTGGAATGGTGAGGGATATGGTCCTGTTCGTTTGCTAGATATTTTGAAGTACTCTATTAATACTGGTATGGCTGAAATTGGTACATTAACAGGTGCAGATATTCTCTCGAAATATGTACGTGATTATGGCTTTGGTTCTGAAACAGGTATTGAATTGCCTGGTGAAGGAGCAGGTATTTTGTATAATCCAGAGGATATGAGTAAGCTAGATGTTGCTACTATGTCCATCGGTCAAGGTATTGCGGTTACACCATTACAAATGGTTCGCGCCTTTGGTGCCCTTTCTAATGGTGGGGCTATGATGAAACCACATATCATCAAGTCTTATAGTAACTCTCAAGGCGATGTAACAAGTACGACTGAAACATCTGTTGTGGGACAACCAGTTCCGGAGGAAACCGCTAAAACCATTGTAGATATTCTGGAAAAAGAAGTATCTGAAGGTGGCGGTACAAAAGCGATGGTAGAAGGTTATCACTTCGGCGGTAAAACTGGTACGGCGGAAAAACTAGATACCAAACATGGCGGTTATCTCGACGGACAATACATTGCGTCCTTTATTGGTTTTGGCCCTGTAGAGGATCCAAAATTTGTAGTTCTTGTCGTTATTGATGACCCACAAAAGGGTTCTTATTATGGTAGTCAAATTGTAGCCCCTGTATTTAAGGACATCGTATCTCAGCTTGTACGGTATTACCAAATGAGTCCGTATGTTAAAGAAAGTACACCAGTAGCTGTTAAAGCTGCTAATACACTACCTGAACCAAAACCGGGAAGTGATGGTTCTGTTACATTGCCTAACTTTACTGGTTTTACCTATGGTGAAGTGCGTGATTGGTTACATAAGGCGGGACTTGCCTTTAAACCGGATGGAACTGGTACGGCTACATCTCAAGATGAAAGTAGCGGTACAACTGTTCAGGCTGGTACAGCAATTACTGTTCATTTCCGTAGATAAAACGAATTCGGTCATAATTAGAAATTATAGACAGTTCGTTATATAATAGAATAAGAGACTTAGGTGCCTCTCCGGAGGCACCTTATTTTATAGATAGTTTGAATGAATGGAGATACACATGATCGAATTACGCGGTAAAGCAGTAGCAGATGCTCACAAGGCGATTTTACAAGAAAAAGTTGCAGCAGTAGGCGACTCTGTAATTACTATGGCAGTATTACTCGTTGGTGAAGACCATGGGGCTCATATGTATGCTACATTTATGGAAAAGACAGCTAAGAACTTTGGCTATGGCTTTGTATTAAAGGAATTACCTGAAACGGCTACACAGGATGAAGTAGTTACAGCATTGCAAGAATTAAATAATGATGCAGCAGTTCATGGAATTTTACCGTTAATGCCGATGCCTAAACACATTGATACAGAGGCTCTTATTGATATGCTAGATCCTAAAAAAGATATTGATGGTTTAACTACGTACAATATTGGCCTTGTAACTGCAGGTAAAGGTGGTTTTGCCCCTTGTACTGCTAAGGCGTGCATGGCAATTTTGAATCACTACGATATTCCTGTAGAGGGGAAACATGTGGTAGTAATCGGTCGTAGCCAAGTTATTGGCAAACCAGTAGCTCTTATGACCCTTGGTGCACATGGTACTGTTACAATGTGCCATTCTAGAACTCCTGATTTGGCAGAGCAAGTAAAACGAGGCGATATCGTCATTGCTGCAGCGGGTCGTGCTCATATGATTACAGCAGATATGATTAAGCCAGGTGCTGTTGTTATCGATGTAGGCATTAATGAACTAGAAGGTAAGACGGTAGGCGATGTTGATTATGAAGCGGTAAAAGATATTGCGTCTGCAATTACTCCAGTGCCTGGTGGTGTAGGCTCTGTAACGACTACTATGATGCTTGAAGCTGTATATGAGGCATACCATGCATGAGATGTCTATAGCAGAAGGTATACTTGATGTAGCCCTCGATACATTGCGCCAACACGATGCATCTGTGATTCATTCCGTTCAACTCGATTTGGGCCTTATGAGTGGAGTAGAGCCAGATTCTCTCCTATTTTGCTGGGAAGCCGTTACAAAGGGGACTGCAGCAGAAGGTTCGCGTATAGAAATTAATACGATTCCTATTGAAGGAAAGTGCTTGGATTGTGATAAAACATTTCCTGTAGAAAATTATAAGTTTATCTGTCCCTATTGTGACAGTCATTTCGTACAAACCATTGGTGGCCGCGAACTACAAGTGACCTCCATGGATATCGATTGATAGAAAGGTTAGGCATGCAAGTTCAAGTTAAAACTAATGTATTGGCAAAAAATGATGCCATTGCAGAGTCCTTACAACAGTTGTTTAAGGAAAAAAATATTTTTGTATTTAATCTATTAGGTTCTCCAGGGGCTGGTAAAACATCTCTATTGGAGGCAACTTTACATGATTTGAAAAAAGATTACCGCCTTGCTGTTATTGAAGGTGATTTATTTACTGCTAAGGATGCGGAACGGATTCATGAATTAGGCGTTCCTGTTATTCAAATCAATACAGTGGGAGGTTGCCATCTTGATGCACAAATGATTCAAGATGCACTAGGTGATTTAAATCTTGATGAACTCGATATGATCATTATCGAGAATGTAGGTAACCTTGTATGCCCTGCAGAATTTGAGATTGGTGAAAGCATGAAGGTAACTGTATTATCTGTTACTGAAGGTGAAGATAAGCCTCTTAAATACCCATTAATCTTTAAAGAGTCAAAGGCTATTCTCATTAATAAGATAGATTTATTGCCTTATGTACCATTTAAAAAAGACAAGGCAATACAAGATATACGTAATTTGAATCCAACAGGAGAGATTTTTGAAGTAAGTTGCACGGCCCATAATGGGTTAGAGCCATGGTTGACATGGTTGCGTGCGCAATTGGAGAGTAATCGATGAATCATTCTATTAAGAGCCGTATCGTAGCGGCACTTTTAGTTGGCCTATCTGCTACAACGGTAGGGTATGCGGCAGAACCGGCTATTTCCACAGTGAAACCGACGGCTGTAGAAGCTACAGAGGATACAAATGATGCGGCAGCTACTGCTGCACCTGTAGAAACGGTGGAACCTGATGCGGCTAATTCTGTTGCGTATATAGATAATGCACCGATTAAAGCCGTTAAAATTGATACAAAAATAAAGAAGGAAAACACAAAAACAGGTTGGTTGGCCGAACAAATGGCAGTTACCGAGTTTGGTGATTCCATACAATTTTGGCAAGCAGCTAGCGAAAATGAAGGATCCTTGCCTAGTGTAACGCAAAATAATTTGGCGGATATCGGCAAGTCCTATACGGCTAATAATTTACCAACCATAGGGTCTGAAGATGATTATGCCATTGATGGGTACCGCTTAGGTGATCAGTTTGTAGCACCTAAAGATGTAGAAAAAACGGTAGTGCGTGATAACTTTACGACGTACTATATGAAAGATTTGGAGGTAACCGTATATACGGGACCTACTCAAGAACGATTGATAAACAATCAATTGCGAGGTCAAGGGGCTACCTATTTCTTTGAGCCAAATACTATTACTAATATTCATAGTACGAAAAAAGGCGCCCGTACTGTACGCGATATAGGTGTGGGTAGTACGCGCATGGAATTGGTATTTGCTTATGGCAGTCCTAATGCGATGTGGCGTGACTTGAAAAATGAAAGCTATATTTTCCTTTATGAAGGTCATTCCGAAAATTCATGGTCTCGAAAAAAGGACTTTAACGGCTCGATAGAGAATACAAATAATAATAGCCAACAACAATCTATGTTAGGACAACAGAAAGAATATATTGCTTTCACCATCAAACAAAGCAATGTAGAAGCTGTTGATATGATTAGTGGTCAAGTATGGCCAAGATTTGGATTACCTAAAGCTCCAGTATATGATTTCGAAGCTGGTAAGTTGACTGCTGATGATTTTGTATTGCGTGGCTATAAATTGAATGATCATTTTGTTAATGATCCAAATAACGACTGGAAACATCAAGGTATGTTGTTTGGTTCCACCTTTATTGGATATAACGAATATGGTGTAAGTGTTGATAAAAAAAATCTTATCAATCGCGTATTGTTAAACATTTACACACCTACCCGTCGTGGCATCGCGATGGGCGATACTAAGTATCTATTGCTCTTTGTGTATGGTATGCCAACTCGTATCGTTGAATCTACAACAAATGCGGGCACGTCTACCGTATATGAATATAAAAATCCAGCGGCAAGCGATTCATATTTACAGTTTGCCCTAGATGATAAAAACCAATATATCAAATCCGTTATGTTATCTGACCGTCCAGTTAAGTAGGATTGGTCACAGCGAGGAGGCAAAGGATATGGTTACTGTTCAAGATGTAAGAGAACGTTGGGAAAAAATTCAAGGTGATGATGAACGCATATTGTTTATCGTTGGTGGTCCTGGTTCTGGTAAAAGTTTGCTAATTCGTGAATTGTCTGAGCAAAAAGGTTGGAAGTACTTAGAAGCGAAACAACTTATTGAAGAAGAATTTTTGTTAGTACCTCGTGATGAAAGACCACAATTGGCAGAAGAAGTAATTCGCCGTGCATTAAGTCGTAGTGATACAGAAGTGGTGCTCATCGATGGTATTAATGTGTTGTTTGCACCGATTTTAAATTTAAATCCTCTTGAACTATTAAAGACTATTAGTAAAACATATCCGATTGTTGTAGGTTGGCGTGGTCATCTCGAAGGTGATCAATTATACTTAGAACACAATAATGATCCAAAACATGCGGTTGTAACAGTTACTAAACCTGAACGTGTTATGGTTATTGATTAATTAAAGCTATATTGATTACTGAGGGCATTATATATTGCCATGAGTTATGACCGCATTTATAAAGGTAGGTGATATCATGGAACAATATATAATTGCCCTCATTTTGGGTATTATAGAAGGTATAACCGAATGCATTCCTGTATCTAGTACAGGTCATATGATTATTATTGGGCATATGCTTAATTTTGAAGCCGCCCATGCCGATGTATTTGAAGTGTTTATTCAAATTGGGGCTATTCTTGCTATATATACACATTATAGACGGACCTTTAATAGCTTTTTAAAACGGAAGAATTGGATTAAAACTCGTGGCGTATCTCTATTACATATTGGGGCAGGTGTGCTACCTGTATTAACAGCGGGCTATCTTTTACAATATATTATTAAAGGGTATCTATTTGGGCCAATTCCTGTCATAGTAGGCCTTGTGCGACCATTGCGGGAGGCATGTTGATTGGATGTACGCGTAGAGCTGCCGCTGATTTTTCTTTTATTATGGCTGTACCTGTTATGATCATTGTTTGCGTGTATGATTTGTTACGGGTAATCCATTTACTAGAACTAAATGATATTATTATGTTTGCCATTGGCACATTAGTATCGTATATAGTAGGGTATATCACTGTAAAAGTATTTTTATGGTATTTAAATCGGTCTTCATTATCTTCCTTTGGATATTATAGAATTATTGTTGCTATACTAGCGATTATCTACCTTTATCTATGATTGCCGATGAGGAAAAAATGAAGTTTAAAAAGTTTAGAAAAAATACTTGCATAGGGTATCGTTTCATGTTATTATGATTAAGCACTAAGGGTTACCGCAGTGAACGAAAAAACTTCAAAAAAGCTTTTAAAAAGTTCTTGACACTTAGTGAGGCGGATGATAAAATACATCTTGTCGTAATGATGCTGGCGTAGCTCAATTGGTAGAGCAGCTGACTTGTAATCAGCAGGTTGTGGGTTCAATTCCTATCGCCAGCTCCATTTTATTTTTGGAGGGATTCCCGAGCGGCCAAAGGGAGCAGACTGTAAATCTGCCGTCTTCGACTTCGAAGGTTCGAATCCTTCTCCCTCCACCATTTATAGCGGGGTGGAGCAGTTGGTAGCTCGTCGGGCTCATAACCCGAAGGTCGCAGGTTCAAGTCCTGTCCCCGCAACCACAAAAATTCACAGTGAAATGATCGTTCATTGTGCTGGTGTAGCTCAGTCGGCAGAGCGTATCCTTGGTAAGGATAAGGTCACCGGTTCAATCCCGGTCACTAGCTCCATACATGGCGGCATAGCTCAGTTGGCTAGAGCAATCGGTTCATACCCGGTGTGTCCGCGGTTCAAATCCGTGTGCCGCCACCATTAAACCTCACGTTGGTGAGGATTTTTTATTTTCCATAAAATATAAATTGAAGCTGATGAGTGTAAAGATTAGATTTGTCAGTTTTTTTATTTTAGAAGAATATTTGTATTTTTAGAAGTTTTTCTATATATGGTATAATAATGTATAAGGGAATCTTATATTCCATTGATAAATTAGGGTTAATATATTATATTAATACTAGAATGTAATTTGTTTTTGTGAAGGAGGATACAATCCTAATGGCAAAAGAAAAATTTGAACGTACGAAACCGCATGTTAACATTGGTACAATCGGTCACGTTGACCATGGTAAAACTACTTTGACAGCTGCAATCACTAAAGTATTAGCTGAAAAAGGTCAAGCTGAATTCCAAGATTACAGCAACATCGATAAAGCTCCAGAAGAACGTGAACGTGGTATCACAATCAACACTGCACACG
>NZ_DXLG01000023.1 GCF_019414865.1 Veillonella sp. | reverse complement strand
CGTCAGATGTGTATAAGAGACAGTCACTCAACTTTGTAAATAAATGTAATATATCTTTATACCAAGCCATAATACTCCTTATATATTATCGAGTTAATGTATATAGCACTTCACATAATAGTGATACTAAAACAGCGATTAACATAATGCTGAGCCCTTCATAAGTACTGCCATTAATACACGCTCCGGCTATGCGTCCCATAGTCTGTAATAGCAATACAGTACTAAGAATGCATAAAACAATCATGCAAAAGCCAATAATGGCTTGCAACAAAATCGGTATGGATGTAAGAATCAACATAATACCCGCCGTCAGAGTAATCATAGCTACTACTAGTTGAGCAAAGGCCATCATGTGTAAAACACCAGTTACTACGCCACGAATGTAGAACTTACGTTTTTGCAACATAGCGTAACCTAACAAGATACCGGACATAAGCGCCGCTTTTAAAATTACCCACGTAAAGCGACCTACATTCCAAAACTCACGAGGCTTACTTAGCTGCTCAAAAAAGACTTGTATTTCATGCTGCCCTACGGGAAGCGAAAACAATTGCCACTTTACCAAAAGCGATGAATTACGTATAAATGCTCGTATAGCATCTAAATAGACGCTTTCACCAACGATGGTAAATTGATAACATATGAGGGCCAATACCAACATCCATGCAAGCTGTCCATAGGTAACATCATAGTGGTACATGCGCGGATGTTTTTCTTCAATGGGGTTTAATAAGCGATAAACGAACTCTACTAAACCTCCCATCATGCCTCTCACCACCTTTTACACAACAAGAATAGCACCATTCTATATAGAATGATGCATCACACAACACAACGATTACGAATTTATAACAATCATTTTATTTTTAATTCATACTCTGTTCATCATTATAGCACAAAAGCAAGGTATATTCATACCTTGCTTTCATATTTTTCATACTATGTAATTATCTAGATGTAGCAAGCATAACCATGCCTACCAAAATACCAATAAGGACTACTGGAATTAAAGATGCCAAAAGCCCAATACCAAATGTTGCTAGATGTCCCTTTTTGATTTGACGTGCCATAAGTGTTAAGCTCAACCAGAAATACCAAATGTATAACACAATTTCTAAAATAATATAGGTGAAACTAATGATATACAAAAGAGTCTCATCTGCGTAAATATCTAAGCTTAACCCTTGAATGATAAGAATCAAAATCACTTGAATAATCGATAAAACAAGGGATATGAACATAGAATATGCACTTTCATACCAACAAATCTTTAGTATAGACTCATAATTAGTATGAGCACCAAATTTATTAGCCACTGAACTAAAGAGCACTGAATAAATGGCTAATATAGCAAATGCAATTAATGCATAAAAGACTAGTGCAAAAAAGCCTGCCCCAGCCATGACTCCCAACGCAGCTCCTAGCTGTAAAGGTGAAGCACCTAGGGAATAGGACATCCCCGCTTGTATAATCCAACTCACAAGCATACTAATAACAAGCATACCCATGGCACATGCAAACCCTCGGTGAGTTGTACCAAATTCAACAATCTCTGGAATGCCACGTTTAAATGGCGCTCTAATAAGTGCCCAAAGATCTAAATACCATTTTCGTTCCATATGTTCCCCTCCAAATACATCAAAAGCACATATATTTCTATCATTGTATCATAATACACTTTTAAATTAAATATAAATTTATTGTAAATTATGCAAACAAATATAGTAATAAAAAAGTTGATAGACACCTAATAGCATCTATCAACATTTCCATTACATATGTATTTAAAGAGACATAGACAACATAATGCCACCTATGCCAAAGACAAAGGATACGATATAAAATGCAATACCGGTTATCCAAGGACTCAATCCAAATTGCTTAGACATCAGTTGCGCCATGATAATGACATTAAATAGTTCTATGGTGCTTAATCCACCGGATCCGCCTTTAGTATGTAAATCCAAGAAAAGATAAATAGGCGCAGCAAAAAGTACGAAAATCAAATGAATCCAACTAGTAATACAACTATTTAAAAGCATGTCTGCCACAAGTTGCTTATATGTAACCTGCCCCTTAAAGACCTTAAAAATACCATATAAAATACCAGAAGATACAAGAACAAACGCTACAATTCCAAGTACATATCCTATAAGAGGAACTGCTTCAAGTTCTATAGGGCCTATAACCTCCCAAATAAATGTTTTAAAAAATGGACTCTTTGGGAAAATTAGCGTTAATATATATAACCCTATATCAGTTATGATTGCTGATACCACAGCTAATGACAACATATTTTTAACAGTGATAAAACGCATCCATTTTTCTATATATGGGCCAAACAAACCATTCACAATTCTATACCTTATAAATCTTCACTTTTAAACAATTGATATCCTTCAAAATAATAACTATGGTCAAGGCCTTTCATAAATAGTTCTCGATTATTAATATCACTGGTAAGTGCTTTAGATAAAACCGCTTTTATTTCTAAGTCATTTACCGGGCTTCGTTCCATAGCAGACAAATATTGCTCTTTATCAACCTGACTCCAATCGATGGTCTTTTGTAGTTCTGTACACAACATATGATCAAGCCATAATCGCATGCTACGCCCATTACCTTCTCTAAAAGGATGAGCGACATTCATTTCAACATACTTTTCCACAATTTCATCAAAAGTAGATTGCGGCATATCTTCAATGGTTCTAACTGCTTCAGCAAGATACATGACAGGAACAAAGCGGAAATTGCCTTTAGCAATATTCACACTTCGTAATGCACCAGCAAAATCATATATATCTTGGAATAATATAGTATGGATTCTTTGCAAGGTAGTCCACGTACCACTAGGCATATCATTAAGTAAGTTTTCTTCAAACAGTGTTGTTGCTGTTTTTTTACTAATTCGTTCTTCTTCTCTAGCCAATGTTGGGGAATCGGTAATCCCCAATCTATTAGTGATAACCATGTTGGACCTCCTTTTTATTTATTTTCATTATATATATTATACTATAGACATAAAAATTAAAGATATTATAACTTTAAATCTTGCGAACGATAAGTAGAACAAAAAAAGCAGCCTTATAAGGGCTGCTTTTTTGTTCATCTTATTGTAAAGATGCTGCAATTTTTGTAAGGTTTTCATCCATACGTTCTAAGTATGTTTTATTATCTTCGTTGCTTTCGATTGTGTAAATAGTTTCTACCTTAGCACCAACTTCGCTTGCCAAAGTTTTAGATACTTCTGGACTAGCCATTTCTTCTGCAAAGATAGTAGTAATATTGTTTTCTTTACAGTATTTGATGAGTTCAGCCAATTGAGCTGCGTTTGGTTCGCCTTCGGCAAATACATCTTCTACACTATTTTGTTCTAACCCAAAGTCACGGCATAAGTACGCAAATGCTGCATGACCAGTAACGAAGTTTTTATGAGGAGCTTTAGCGAATTGATCTTCATATTTTTTGATCATTGCATCTAATTTAGCAACATATTCATTATAATTCTTTTCATAGTAATCTTTGTTTGCTGGGTCAGCTTTTACGAAAGCGTCTTTAATATTTTTTACTTCGATTTTTGCATTTTTCAAAGATAACCATGCGTGAGGATCTTCTGCACCATGTTCTTTAATTTCTTCAGGATCAGTATTTTTGATAGCTTCTACGCCATCTGTAGCAACAACAGTGATGAGTTTGCTATTTTTAGCCGCATCAATCGCTTGTTGTGCCCAAGGTTCCATACCAAAACCGTTGTACACGAATACTTGAGCTGTTGCCAATTGTTTCATATTTTCAGGTTTCAACTCGAAATCATGTGGCTCTACGCCATCTGGAATAATGGTAGATACCTCTACCTTGTCACCACCAATAGCTTTTGCGAATTCAGCCATGGCATTAAAACTTGTTACCACTTGGATCTTCTTACCTGCTTGTTCCTTTGGTGCATCATTGCCACAGCCTGCAAATAAGGCAGCCATCATGATCCCTATCATTAACAAAACCAGCTTCTTGACCATCGTAGTCCTCCTTTGTGAAATCCTGATCGCTATGCTTTCATCGAATAGTAACCATTCTTTAGTTGCAGTTGCGACTCAGTTGCATTTGTAATATAGTTATAGTATAAACTTACTCAAGATTTTGTCAATTAGAAAAGTGGTTTTTATATGTTATCCATAGAACATCTTTATTTTTCCTACCAAGGTCAGCCACCTTATGTGTTGAATGACCTTAACTTACATATTCACAGTGGTGATTATATATCCATTGTTGGGGATAATGGGTGTGGTAAAAGCACCTTGCTACGCCTCATTTTAGGATTCCTTACACCTGTAAAGGGCTCTATCAAACGAGATACGAACAACATTCGCTACGTGTCTCAGAAGAATGATTTTTCTCATGCAGGCTTCCCTATTACGGTAAAAGAAATCCTCGATTCCTACCGTAAATTACTAAAGATTAAAGATAAGCATGAAGTAGATCGCGTATTAGAGCTTACCAATATGACGGCGTTCAAAGACCGTTTAATCAGTAAACTGTCAGGTGGTCAAGCGCAACGCGTATCTATCGCGCGTGCCCTCATCGGCAGCCCTGACCTCATCATACTCGATGAACCATCTACTGGTATCGACCGGAAAAGCCAAGAAGGCATCTACACCCTTTTGCGCGAGTTAAACCAAGTACACCACATTACAATTATCTCCGTAGAACATAACCTTGAAATGGCCCTAGCCAATTCAACTAATATCTACCACATCGCAAATGGCCAAGGTCACCTTTGCTCTCCTGAACAATACGCTAGTGAAATCATGCACAGCACAGGGCGCAATCCTATGGATCACGAAAATTGTGCTTGCTTTACAGATGTAACACCTCAGGCTCAGGCTCAGGCTCAGGCTCAGGCTCAGGCCGATGATACTACAACTAAGGAGGTGCACCATGTTTAATTATGATTTCATGCAAAATGCCTTCTTCGTAGCCATCTGCATTTCTCTACTCTGTCCATGCATCGGTATTTTCATGGTTCTACGCCGTTCTAGTATGATTGGCGATACCATGAGCCATGCATCGCTAGCAGGTATTACATTAGGCTTATTAACAAATACCAATCCTATCTTAGGAGCATTCATCTTTACCGCTATCTGCGGTGCCCTCATCGAGTTCTTGCGAAAATACTTCTCCCACCATCTCGATTTGATCCTAACCATCATCTTGTCACTTAGTATTGGTACCGCTATTACGCTAATTAGTTCAGGCAAGTTGAAAGCTAATGCTAATGTGTTCTTCTTCGGTAGCATCTTAACCGTAAACACTACAGATATGATTAGCATTGCAGCCCTAACTATTCTATCTGTTTTAACCTTATATTTCTTATATAACTCACTCCTCTACATCGCCTATGATGAAGAGGCCGCGCGCGTAGCAGGTGTTAAGGTTGATTTTATCAATTATATCTTTGCTATCTTAATGGCTGCAGCCGTATCCATTTCTATTAAAATCGTCGGCGTTCTCGTATTAAGTGCTATGATTGCCTTACCTGTAGCATCGGCATTACAATTAGAAAAAGGATTTAGGACCACATTACTCTGTTCTATTGGATTTAGTTTGCTAGCCATGGTCATCGGCCTATTCGGATCCTATTATCTCAACGTAGCTCCAGGTGGTTTTGTATCTCTTACATCGGTTGCAATACTACTCGTAGTATTAGTTATCAAAAACATCAGAACCATCCTACGCCGTATGCAATTTAGCAAGTAAACAAAGATAATCATCAATATATAGATAGCTATTCTATTAGCAAAATAAGACAGCTATCCTGTGCAAAATAAATTATCTACTTATACTTGTGTAGCATATTTAGTATTAAAACAGAATCAAAAGAGCGTTATGAATACAACAAATTGGCCTGAAGGCATAAAAAAGACCAAACAGCGCGAAGCCATTTGGTCAGTATTAACAACTACAGATAAACCGATTACTGCTATGGAAATCGCAGAGCGATTAGGCGATGGTAGCACCACATGGATGTCTACCATCTACCGTACGCTTGAATTATTAGAAACAAAAGATATTGTTACCCGTACAACACTCATGGGCAGCGATATGGCATATTATGAGATAACTCCTCATACGCATCGTCACTATGCAGTATGTACTAAATGTGGGGCCATGATTCCTCTTCACACCTGTCCTGTCGTAGAAATGCCACAGGAACTAACAGATGCAGGCTTTACGGTGACAGAACATCATCTAGAAATTGCGGGGCTCTGTAAAAACTGCAAGAATAAAGGCTAGTAAAAATCTATAAGTAAATGCAAGAAAAAGGACGTAACTTTAAGAGTTACGTCCTTTTGTAATTTTATTATCTTTTGTATTAGCCTTAATTAGCTTTCACCATTACAACATCAATGGAGCTACTACAAAGCCAAGTGCTACTGAAATAGCGATGGCAAGTACGCCAGGGATAAAGAACGGATGGTTAAATACAAGCTTACCGATTCGTGTTGAGCCGGTATCGTCCATTTGTACAGCCCCCAAGAGTGTTGGGTATGTAGGCAATACAAAAAGTGCAGATACGGCTGCGAAGGATGCGATAATAATGTATACGGATCCTGGGTTTTCTGGAGTAATACCGAGAGCTAGAATTACAGCTGGTACCAATGCTTGTGTAGTCGCCGCTTGGCTATACAACAATGTACTAGCAAAGAAGAATGCTACAGCTAATAGGAATGGATATGCTGTTACCAAGCTAGATGCAAGAGCTTTAATTTCAGGAATATGACCTTTTACAAAAGTATCGCCCAACCATGCTACGCCTAGTACGCAGACACATGCGGATAAACCGGATTTAAATGTGCTTGTATTAACAAGTTGTGCTGTATCAATTTTACAGAAGAATGTAATAGCCGCTGCAATTACCATCATGAAACCAACGATGGCATCATTTCGACCAAAAATAACAGGTTTAATAAGACCAATGTTCTTGGAGATGGCAGTTGCATAGAATACGATACAAATAATACCAATCAAGAAAATCAATACAGAAGTTTTCGCACCTGGTTTCAAGTGGAAATCAGCACTCTTTTCACGAGGTGGAGCCACATGACCTGCTGCCAGACGTTCTTGGTAAACTGGATCGGAAGACAAATCATTATTCGCGAAGGTAGACATGATAAATGCCGTAATCATAACCGCTACGAATGTTGTAGAAATGCAGATGGCAAGCAATGTTGGATAGTTAACCCCATATGGTTCAAGGAAACCACTCATAGCAACAACTGCTGCGGATACTGGGCTCGCTGTAATACCAATTTGGCTTGCTACAACGGCAATGGATAATGGTACAGATGGCTTAATATTTTCACTTTTTGCCACCTCTACAATTACAGGAATCATAGAAAATGCTGTATGACCTGTACCAGCCAATAGCGTTAAGAAATACGTAACTGTTGGTGCTAAGTAGTTGATATGCTTAGGATTTTTACGCAAAATACCTTCTGCAATACGCACCAAATAATCGAGACCGCCAGCGAGTTGTAAAGCACAAATAGCAGCGATAGCAGACATGATGATGAGGATTACATCCCAAGGGATCTGCCCTGGGAACATCCCCATGCCGAGGCTTAACAACACTACACCAAGGCCGCCAGCGTAACCGATGCCCATACCACCTAGACGAACGCCGAGGAAGATGGCACCAAATAAAATAATAACTTGCATAATTACATAAATGTCCATACGATGACCTCCTTTATACATATATAGTATCATAGATATGCAGAAATATCATCGAATTTTCACAATGTATAGTCTATAGTTTAAAGACATAACTAAAACATCATAATAAATAAATATAAAAAGCTATATATGTCGACAGCCTACATCGTCTGTAGAATCGTGACATATATAGCTTTTATTATTACACCAAACCTTTATAAAATGCTTGATCCTATATTTTTACAAAATAATTGGCCGTAAATCTTCGAGAATCCCCTCTTCTTCGGTAGCTCGTTGGATACTTTCACCAACAATGCGAACCATATCCTCTAATTGTTCCACAGTGGACGCCAATGGCGGCATGAGGATTACCACATCACCGATTGGACGGCAGATGAGGCCTTGTTCACGAGCAAGGATGGCCACTTTAGCCCCTACCGCATCATTTGGACGATACGCCTCATGAGTAGCCACATCTTTTTCAAGTTCAATCCCTACGATGAGGCCTCGTTGACGAACCTCTTTAACATGTTTCAAGTTTTCAATTGGCTTCAATGCATTGGTGAAAGCCTCGATTTTCTTAGGTAATCCTTCGATAACCTTTTCATCGCGGAATACTTGTAAAGAAGCTAGTGCGACGGCACAAGCCAAGGCATTCCCTGTATAGGAGTGGCCATGGTAGAAGGTTTTCTTTTCTTCAAATGTACCGAGGAAGGCATCGAATACACGTTGTGTCGTCAATGTAGCAGCGAGCGGCATATAACCGCCAGTAATACCTTTGGACAAGGTCATGAAGTCTGGCGCTACCCCTTCGTGTTCACAGGCAAAGAATTTACCTGTACGACCAAAGCCTGTGGCTACTTCATCGACAATGAGGAATACGTCATGTTTCGCCGTTAATTCACGAACCCGTTTCAAATAGCCATGAGGCATAACAAGCATGCCTGCTGCAGCTTGTACTAATGGTTCCATAACGAGAGCTGTGATTTCATCGCCCTCTTCGTTGAGGATGCGTTCTAATTCGGCCAAAGACTCTTCAAAGGCTTTTTCTCGATCAGCTACATCGCGATATACACCAGGGCTTGGCAATGTCAAAGGTTTGAATAATAAATTATGGAATACTTGGTGGAATAATTGAATACCACCTACAGATACGGTGCCTAATGTATCCCCGTGATAGCCTGCATTAAGGGCAATGAACTTAGTTTTCTTTGTTTGTCCTACAAGTTGGCGATATTGGTAGGCCATCTTGATAGCAACTTCAATAGCCGTACTGCCATCATCGGATAAGAATACTTTATTTAAGCCTTCTGGCGCGAGCTCTACCAATTCTTTACACAACTGTGCAGATGGCGGGCTTACAAGACCGAGCAATGTGCTATGAGCAATCTTATCCACTTGTTCCTTCAAGGCTTGGTTTAATACAGGATGATTGTGTCCATGAATATTAACCCATAAGGAGGACACGCCGTCATAATACTTTTTACCGTTCTCATCGATGAGGTATACCCCCTCACCACGTTCGATTACTACTGGTTCTTGTGCTAACCAATCTTGCATTTGTGTAAATGGATGCCATACAAACTCATGGTCCCACTGTGCTGCTTGTGAAAGCTGTTTCTCTGCCATTTCGTCACCTCATACGTACAAATTCTACAAACTATAACTCTCAATACCTATAATACTCAATTACTATAACAGTCTATTACCATAAATAATTAGTCTAAATTAAATTACAATATCTAACTACTATATACCTAATACTGTATTCCATACCTTCTTAGAATCCACAAAGGATCGAGCCCAACCAAGCTGAACCTTTTGAATATCTGGCCCTTGGTATGGCGGTACAACAGCTACTACAGGAATACCTGTATATCGTTCCATATCCTCTACATTTGTTTTCAATAAGAATGGATCTACTGCCGTTGTATCATTTACGATGATAGCTTTCACCTCAATACCATGCATCTTCGCGTATTCACAAGTCAAAATCGCGCGGTTAATGGAGCCCAATCGTCCATCAGCTACAACGATGGCTGGTAATTTAATATCTTTCATTAAATCCGTGAATGTTTTATCGCCGTAAAGAGGTGTTGTAATACCACCAGCACCTTCTACAAAGGTTAGATCATAGCGATTAACAACATCTAATGTATGAGCTACTACAACATCATAATCGATTTCTATACCAGATAACTCTGCTGCAAGACGGGGAGAAAAATCACCAGCGATAGCATATGGGTTAACCTCATGACGACGAGATTCAGGAATACCTGCGCAACGCATTAAATGCGTAGCATCCTTGCTTTCAAGGCCAACATTATAATTATCCTCATCCATCGTTACACATTCAGGAAAAGGTACCGCACTAGAGGACACTGGTTTAACCATACCAACCGCAAAACCATCATCTACAGCCATGGCCCCTAACAGCCCTGTCACAAACGTCTTGCCTACATCTGTATCTGTACCAATTATAGAAATACCTAACTGCTTCATACATGTCTCCTCTCAGCGATACTTAACGCCGCATAGGTTAACTAATTTATGTGAGTAAGTTTACAATCTAATTACAATATACAGCCAAACGGAATATATAGTCAACCTATTATTACGCTTAAGGTTAACCATGATAGGACTATATGGGGCCCCAATACATCAGTGGGAGCTAAATTAAAAATCACAGAACCTAGCTCATCGCTCCATAGTAAACTAAGTCGCTCTTTACTAGGTTCTGTGATTTTTATGGCTGTACTTATGTAATAGTCCCATATAGTCCTAACCGCAACCTTAAATGCGAGAATAATAGGTTAGCTATATAAGGGGAAAGAAAAAAGAGTGATGACTTTAGTCATCACTCTTTTTCACTTAAATGTACAAATCAACTTGGGCCCCATCAAATCTCAGATTATATTTCAAGGTAGCGGAATTCGCCTGTATCAGGGTCCATCATGCCACCATAGAATCCCATTCCTTTTGGGAATAGTGGGTGGTTACGCAAGAAATTAACTGTATAGATTACATTGTCTTCGGAGATATGGAAACGATCCATCCAGTCAATAAGGCCTGGTTCGATCATGCGGATTGCATCTTCACTGATACCTTTTTCTTTCATGGATTCCATAAATGTTGTAGCGGAGAAATCAATCATGCCGCAGTTTTCATGGCCGATGACTAATACATCTTCAATCCCCATACCATAGGTAGCAACAAGCAAGCTTTGAACGATATTATCGATAGGTTGTGTTACGCTATTACCAGCTGTTTTAATGACGATAATTTCGCCACGATTAAAACCTAATGCCTCTTCAAGCATGCATACTAAACGCGTATCCATACATGTGACAATACCTAGTTTTTTTGTAGGATGGCTTGTTAATCCTGCTTTTGGTAATTCTGGGTGGTTTTTCACATACTCTTTATTAGTTTCAATTATTTGTTTAATATCAATCATAAGGTACCTCATTTACATTTCTATCTATAAAATAGATTCTATTCATTATATACAATATATTCAATGAAAAACAAGAGATTTTCATCACATATAAATATTTATTATAACCTATATCCTTCATAAGAAATCCACAAAAATCGTATTAATTCAATATTTATAATTAATATTCATTTATTATACTCTTCGTTCTTATATATTTATAAAAATGAATATACTGTATATTTCTTACATTACTAGTAGATTATAATTCCCCCAATGTGGTATTATTAAAACTATAGAAGAGAAACGCCACATGATACCACATATGGCGTGAACTGTATGTACAGTAAGGAGATTTTTATTATGGGTATCAATCAAAAAACGTTGCCAGGCATTCTGCTCTGTGCAGTCCTCGCTATTCCTTGTTGGCTATTAGGCCTAGAGTTTCATCTAATCGGTAGCCCAATCTTTGCTATCATCTTAGGTATAATTATTGGCTCTATATTCACATCTTGGAAGCGCGAAAAAACTGGTGCCGGCATCGGCTTCACATCTAAAAAGATTTTACAATGGGCTGTTATTTTATTGGGCTTTGGCTTAAATATTACACAGATTTTACATGTAGGTTGGATTTCATTACCTGTCATCATTTCAACCATCGCTACATCCTTAATCGTGTCCTATGTTATCTATCGACTCACTCATATCGACTCTAATACAGCTGTACTTATCGGCGTAGGTTCCTCCATTTGTGGTGGTTCTGCTATCGCTGCAGCTGCACCAGTCATCAAGGCAGAGGATCAAGATATTGCACAGGCTATCTCCGTTGTATTCTTCTTCAATGTAGTAGCAGCTTTTGTATTCCCTCCATTTGGTGATGCTATTGGTCTTTCCAATATGGGCTTTGGTCTATTTGCTGGTACCGCCGTAAACGATACATCCTCTGTAACAGCTACAGCTGCCGTATGGGATAGTATGAAAGGCACTGGTACACAAGTACTAGAATATGCGACAATCGTTAAATTAACACGTACCCTCGCTATTATTCCTATTTGTTTAGGTTTAGCAAGTTACCAAGTATATAAAGCAAAACAAAGTGCTGCTCAAGCTGATGGTAGCAGTGTTAGCATCGCTAAAATCTTCCCTAAATTTGTTTTATACTTTGTGATTTGTTCTCTTATTACAACAGTATTATCCTATGCGAATGTAGATATTCAATTCTTGAGTGTATTCAAAACTATTTCCAAATACTTTATTACAATGGCCATGGTTGCTATAGGACTTAATACTAATATCGTAAAATTGATAAAATCCGGTGGTTCTGCCCTTGCATTGGGTGCTTGTTGCTGGATTGCCATCACAGCAGTCAGCCTAGCTACACAACATATGATTGGTTTATGGTAAGAAATATACATACCTATTTTAATATGATATAATTGTATATAGTTAGAATAGTAATAACCCCTCCAGTAATGGAGGGGTTTCGTGCTACTATTCACCTTATTAGTACTTTATCATACTATAGTTAGGAGGGTTAACATGTACTTCTTACAAGGACTTCTTGTCGGTCTCGCAACATTTGCCCCTGTTGGCATGCAAAACCTCTTCATCATCAACACAGCATTGGTACAGCCTATACGTCGTATCATATTGACCCTTATCATATTGGCACTATTTGATATGAGCCTCAGTACGGCAGCCTTCTTTGGCATCGGCGCCATTCTTGAAATGTGGCCGCTTACAAAGCTTATCGTACTCCTTTTTGGGGGCCTACTGATTGTATACATGGGCTTTAATATATTCAGAACTGAACCAGATATGCGCAATGTTAACACGCATATCCCTATTCGTAAGATTATCATATCTGCTATCGCTGTATCTTGGGGCAATCCTCAAGCAGTACTTGATGCAACTATGATGCTCGGTGCTTTTCAAGCTAATATCCCAGAAGAGAACATTTACCACTTCTTTGGCGGTTTTTTAGTTATGACACCAATTTGGTTTGGATCCTTAGCCGCTACCATGCATCTGTTAGCAAAAAAAATCAAAATCACCCATATGGCTTGGATCAACCGCTTCTGTGGCGCTGTCCTCGTCATTTATGGTATAAAATTGTTCATCGATGGGGTTACAATGCTTTTAGAATATATTTAATCAAAATATCTCCAATAGTATAATCCTTAAACAACAAAGCCGTTAGCATATGCTAACGGCTTTTATATTGCAAATATCTGTTGTTATACAAATATCTTTTGTTATATAACGATGAATTTTGTTTTACTATAATTCATCTTCGTATAGTAAAACTCTGAGTATATTAAAACTCTGACAAAACTTGATTAAACATTTCTCTAAAGGCTTCTACATAAGTATTACTTTGATTTCGTTGAGATACAAAGTAGTAATTACGTTCCATGGATTTGCCATGATTAGTCAATACCTTGCGCTCAATGCCAGGCATGGAGTCTGTTAAGTATTTAAAGCGATCTAATAACAATAAGCCTTGTTGGCCTGCCACTAAATAGCGCGCTTCCTCTAAAGTACGAGCATACGCAAAGGCTCCAGCATAGCCAATGGCCTTACGATAGTGCTCCTCCTCTCCTATCGTATACTTACCACGGCATACTAGGATAAGGGGTAAATCATCAATCGTTTTAATTTCAACGCTGCCTTCCTTTGTATACCCTTGTGGCACCTCAATCACGGTAGTCGCCTTATCGATCAAATGACTTTCAAAATCATCAGATAAAATCTGCCACTGATCATTAAAAATCACATCTACACGGCGATCATCTAACATGCCATACAGTTCTTCATGGCTGCCACTATACATACGGATATCTAGATTTTTATAGCGCTTCGCCATGCGAATGACCGTTTGCTGCATAGCCATTCCACTATAACGATTCAAATAACCAATCCGTAAACTGACACGTGCATCTGTGCCGATGCGGGTTGTTTCTACCTTAATATCGTGAAACCGTTCTAGTAATTTTTTACCAGAGCGATATAGATATTGTCCCGCTGGTGTTAGGTGAAAGCTTCTCTTTTCTCTCACCATCAGCTCCACCCCAAGACTCGTTTCAAGGGCTTTAATTTGTTGTGAAATAGCAGATTGAGACACATATTGCTCTGTCGCAGCTTGGGTAAAACTATTATTATCAACTACACACACAAAATACTCTAATTGTTTTAATAACATAACGATACACTCTCATCTCTCTTATAGTTAGTGACCTACACCACTAACATACTTCACAACAACTACCAACCCCTCTCATTGGTATTTGCTAGACACAACTAAATTACGGTATACAAACCAGGACGCTACAAAGAATATAGCCGCTGTAGACCAGAATACAGCACCATAGCCAAAAGCACGTGCAATAATACCACTAATAACAGGCCCCAATACATTGCCCATCATAGCTACACTAGATACGGCCCCAAAGACAATACCGCGCCGCTCAATAGGAACAGCTTTAGATATTAGGGTATTTGCGATTGGTGCAATAAAGCCCATAAAGAATCCTGCAATAGCACGGAATATACCAAGGCCCCATATGCTAGGCATCAAGTATTGCAAGATAAATAGGGACCCCACAGCCCATGTAGCGGTAAAGATAATACGTGGCATCGTCAATCGTTGTGTAACCTTACTGATTGAAATGGATGCCAATGCGCTAAACAAACCAGCTCCAAAGATAATGATGCCCACAATAGTAGCAACAAATTCATCATTCACAGACATATAATGTTTGATATAAAGCGGTAAGATTGGACCAATGCCAGTAATACCAAAATTACACAAAAACTGCATCGCTACTAATAGGCGAACTCGGGGTATCATTAGAAATGATTTAATCAAAGAAATCTGTGATTCTTGAGCATCAACCTTGTGCTTAAACTGCAGATTAGGCATTAAGAAATAAATACCTAATAAGCAAATTCCAGTCAATCCAGAAAATACAAAGAATGGTGCCCTATAGCCTAATAGATCGGCCGCTAAGCCCCCCATAAGAGGTCCAAACACGAGCCCCATCACCATAGAGGCTTGATATAGCCCCATCGCCCATGGCACCTTTTCCTCAGGCGTTATGAGGACAATAATAGCTAAACCTATCGGTACATAGCCACCTACTACACCTTGCAAAATTCTTAGAACCAATAGCTGAGACGGGGTTTGTGTGAAAGCACAGGCCCCTACTGTAACCATTAAGGTAAATAAGATAAACATCATTACCTTACGTGGTCCCAGTTGATTTGCCTTGCGCGACCAATACGGTGCACTGAGCGCTACCATACAAGGCGTTACACCTGATACGATACCAGCCCACATAGCAGCTTCACCTGGATTATGTAGACCTAACTCTATAAGAAATAACGGTAGGAATGATAGTACCCCTATAATCGTTATGCCCCCACCGATCTGTATAATACAGATCAGATAAATAATTCGTTTCCAAGAAGAATCCATAATGACCTTCTTTCTTAACTTTTAAAGTTATTACATACTCTATTTTATTAATAGACTGTATATTTTTAAGGATTTATAGAATATAAACCCATAATATTATTGTATCCTAAACAGAAAAAAAAGACCATCTCTTATCACATAAAGGATAGAGATGGCCTTTATACTATATGACTTTCAACCTCATCCAAAAGGTATGACAATCATACTATTTTTGTTTGAACATCCAGTAGATGTAATAGATAACAAGTGCATATGTTACTACATCAAATACTGGTAAGAATGGCACCATTTTAGATAAACGGCCAAAACCATGCACGTGAATATTTGCCGCAATGATGGCAATTAGATTTAAACGATGAATCCAGATTGCTTTTTTACGGGATACGGACTTTGCCATATTGCCAACCCAAGGTGATAAGTACAACACTGCAAAGATAAGAGCAATAAACATCGCTACAAGGGAGATATATCCGCCCCAGAAACCTAAGAATGACTTTAGAGCTTTCAAGAAATATACATACCAATGGGCACATACGAGGATAACACTGACAACCCCTACAATGCGATGAATATCAAACATCTCTTTAGGATTATATCGTGTGATAAACCATTTTGGTTTTGTCGCAATGTATGTCAATACAAGCCATGCAACATACGGCACAAGGCCTAAATGAACCTTCCAGTTACCAAATGGTCTACCACCTGTTACATAACCATATTCAACCATACCCATAAATATTAAAGATAAAACTGCAATCCAAATTAAAATATGATATTTACTTTTAAACTGCTTTTTTACTACTTCTGCCATATAAACCTCACTAATTATTATACGAACTACTAGTATATAGCTAGTTGGTCTAATGTAGCATGCTAAACAATTTCAATCCACATAGCATTCTACTTAGAACTAATCATTGATTAACTATCAGCCTAATCGTAAGCATCAAAATTAGAATTTGAAGTTAAGGTCTGCACGGTAGTAATCATTTACACGATTGCCGTCTTGTGTTTTAGCATTAAAGCCATAGTATGCATTAATACCAATATTTTTCTCTGGTGCATAAGATGCACCTAATTGCCATGCTTTATAACCTTCATACCGTGTTTTCTTTAATAAATCATTAGATTCATATTTTTGCGTTTTAAATACAGGTGCATTTTTAGCTTGATCAAAGTAATCTAAGCGGATAATCCAAGAGTTCTTCTTGTTAATTTTATAATCGCCCCATTTAACGCCTACGTTCCAAATATCAGAATCACTTAAGGCAGATGCTTTTACCCACTCACCATCAATACCGAGTTTACCAACATTGTATTTAGCATTAAAGCCATATACATTATCGAATTCGTTATTTTTCTTGCCATTACCCATACGTACATTCGTGGTACCAACATGAGCAAACATACCGCCAAAGCTAAAGCGATCATTAACAGCCACATTGGCATTGATAAGACCTACATCACCATTATCAGCTTTACTCGTCTTAGCAAAACGGCCTGCTGTCATATAACCATACGCACCATTTAATGTAACTTTTTTACCTACCTTAGCTGTAGCACCTACACCATCAAAGTTAGAGCTATAAATCAAGCCGCCGCCAAATTTTTGAGTATAACGACCAGCATCAACGACTACATTTTTACCAAATTTGTGCTCTACATATGCCAAATCCCAGTTAGCTTGAGCTTCTTTAGAACTATCACCTAACTCAATAGAGCCTGTTGTAATACGTGCTTTAACAGATGTATTTTTATTAACCTTTGCATCTAGACCTAAACGTACACGGGCTGTAATTTTATCTTCATAATCATAACCATCGATACCCTCTCTGCCGATGTAGTTGATACGAGCATCACCAGTAACCTTTACATTGCCTACGCGGTCTTCCAATTTAGCTACACGCACACCAAGTGTATTCAATTCGTTGGAGAACTCGTCGGCCAAGCGGTTCAACATAGCTTGTTGTTCTGCATTAGCACGATCTTGATTAGCCATGCCTTTCGCAATCATTTGAGCCATTTCGTAACGAGTAATGTTATTTTGGCCTTTGAAAGTACCATCAGGATAACCATTGATAATACCAGCTGTAGCTAATTGATCTACCGCTTGGTAAGCCCAGCTATCGGACGGAACATCGGAGAAGGGGTTGACAGCAAAGGCTGTAGCCACACCCATCATGGCTGCTACTGCAAAAGCACTAGTCATTTTACGCTTCATCATAATAAACCTCACACACTAAAATAAGAAAAATAAAATGAGTAGATAATGAAATTTTGAAGTTCATTATCATTATCACATATAACACAAAAAATAATAACAACTTTCATTAATTGAGTAAAGAGAAAATGTATATCAATCTCACAATCATTTATGCGTCAAACTGATAATATCCATATTTAATTCACTAGGAAATAAACATATAAATAAAAAACCCCTTCCGTGTAATACAGAAGGGATTCTCGTGATTCATATTATTTCTTTTTAAACATCAAGTAGATGCAGTAGATAACAAGGCCATATGTGATGATATCAAATACTTGTAAGAATGGTACCATTTTGGAAATGCGATTAAAACCATGAATATGTATATCTGCAGCTACTAATGCAACTAAGTTGAAACGGTGCAACCAAATACCAATATTACGGCTAGATGCCGTTACTTTTCTAAGTTTTGGAGTTAAGAACGCAAGTCCAGAGATTGTACCAATGCCGAAAGAAGTAAGGGCCACATAGCCCCCCCACCAACCAAGAACGGATTTAGCAGCTTTACCAAAATAGAGATATAAATGGAATGCAATAACAGCTACAGATGCAATACCTAATGCACGGTGAACCTTGAACATTTCACCTAAGTTATAACGGCTTGTAAACCATTTAGGACGAGTTGCCAAATAAGTCATCACAATCCACGTACACCAAGGTACAAGACCTGTATAGACTTTATAGTTCCCGAAGGCACGACCACCTACGATATAGCCCCACTCTAGCAAACCGATCATAATTAAGGAGAATACTGCAATCCATATAAAGATATGGTAAATACTTTTTTGCTGTTTTGTTGTTACTTGATCCATCATATACCTCTCTAATAT
>NZ_DXLG01000022.1 GCF_019414865.1 Veillonella sp. | reverse complement strand
AAACGATACAATAATAGAATATAATTAATAAGATTTACCTCACTTATTTACATAATATCGGAGGACTCATGGCCAATACAGAAACGACAATCAACGCAGTTATCAATCCCCAAATCAATGATGCCCCCATCGATATAGAGAAAACGATTAAGGCCTTAGAGCGCAATAATTTCGTAGTTCATTATTTTGAAACAGGTGCAGAGGCTGTTGATTATTTACAGTCTCGTATTCAGAATAAAAGAGTGGCTATCGGCGATTCCCGCACCTTATTAGAGCTCAATGTACATGATGCTTTATCCGAGGTCAACGATAATATAACAGATATTCAACGTCCCCTTCCTGGTGAAAGCTTCCGCGACACTGCATTACGTACCATGGGTCGCGATGTATTTCTCACCTCTGTAAATGCATTGTCGCAAACAGGTGAGATGGTCAACATCGATGGTACTGGCAATCGTGTGGCAGCTTCTTTATTTGGTTCCCAAGAGGTATTCTTTGTGCTAGGCACTAACAAGATTACTCCTGACTTAGCGTCTGCTATTTATCGAGCACGAAATGTAGCAGCACCGCTAAACAGCAAGAAGAATAAGAAAAGTTCCCTCAACCCTTGTGCCAAATTAGAAGAAAAATGTTATGACTGTGGCTCTCCGGATCGCATTTGCAACGCCTTAACAATCTACTATAAAAAGATGCGCAACATGCAAACCATGGAGATTATTATCATCAATGAATCCTTAGGGTTCTAATGGTTTGTGGCCCATTTAGAAAGTCTTGTACGCTCATCTGCCCTAATCCAGATACAACTCTATAAATAGTGGACCATCGCGGATCAATAGCACCACTTTCAAGATCACTAATATAAGATTGGGCTAGACCAGACTTATCAGCCAGCTGATACTGCGTCATGCCCAATTGTCTACGCCAAAGCAAAATTAATACGCCTAGTTTGTGAACCTCTTGTCGAACCTGTATATCACGACAACATAGAATAGGATTCATAGCAACCTCTATCTACTTTCACACTCAACACATGGTTATGCCTTTACTATACCCATATCGTAGGTTGACTGCCTAGTAGCAGTTGAAAAGTAATAACACAAAAGCCTTACTAAAAACTAATGTATCAATTAGTTCTAGTAAGGCTTTTTTCTATGCATATTATGTTCTGTATGTTTTCAACAATTCGTGTAATTATCGTATATATAGAAAGAATTAGTACTAAAAATGTACTATCTATGTCAATTAGTATAGATAATTCCTAGATTTTTATAATTTCTATACATTATCTATTCATCATGAATACACTTGAATAGTAATATTGCCATATCATTATCCACTATAGGATTATTGGTTAGCACTTTCTTGCGCTTTTTTGATTTCCATGTATTTAACCATGCCATCCACAGCTTTTTTAGCTTCGCGCATCGCCAATACTACAGTAGCCGGCTTATGTACAACGTCACCACCAGCGAAGACGCCATCACGGTTAGTCATACCATATGGATCTTCAGATGTAATGATGTACCCTTTTTCGTCTACTTTCAGGTTATTACCTTCGCCGATAAGACGAGCATTTGGTTTATGACCAGCAGCGATGATGATTTTATCTACAGGCATAACTTGGAAGTTACCAGTACCATGGATACCTGCGCCATCTTCGTTAAGAGCCATCACTTCATATTTGAAGCCTTCTACCTTGTCTTTACCTTCTACGCCTACTGGAGAAGCGAACCATTGGAATTGAACGCCTTCAGCACGAGCTTCTTCGTATTCAGACAACAATGCTGGCATTTGTTCTTGGCTACGACGGTATGCTACAGTAACAGATTCACAGCCTAAACGTACGCATGTACGAGCCGCATCCATCGCTACGTTACCACCACCGATGATAATTACGCGATCGCCTTTTTTGACAGGAATTTGAGCTTCATCAAGCTCACCATTATCTACCAATTGTACATTCGTCAACAAGTACATTGCTTGGAATACACCATGCACTTCATCGTTTTCCATGCGTACTTCTTGAGGAATATGTGTACCAGTACCGATAAAGATGGAGTCAAAACCTTCCGCGAAGAGTTCATCCAATGTTTTATCTTGACCGATAAATGTATTACATACGAATTTAACGCCTAAACCTTCAAGACGAGCGATTTCACGACGTACAACGGATTTAGACAAACGGAATTCTGGAATACCGAATAAAAGTACGCCACCTGGTTCAGATTGACCTTCGAATACAGTTACCTCGTAACCAAGTTTAGCGATATCACCTGCTACGGACAAGCCTGCAGGGCCAGAACCTACAACGGCAACCTTACCAAGATCTTGTTTAATCTTCTTAGGTTTGCGAAGTTCATTGATACTTTCAAAATCAGCAGCAAAGCGTTCCAATTTACCGATATTGATAGGCGGTTTTTTCGCCTTGTTCATGATACAGTTACCTTCACATTGGTTTTCGCGTGGACATACGCGGCCACAAATGGATGGCAAGTTTGTACGTTCTGCCAAAATATCATTTGCTAAACCGAAGTTACCGTGTGCAATAGCTTGGATGAAACGAGGGATCTCGTTTTCAATAGGGCAACCCATACGGCACAATGGTTTTGGACAATTTAGACAACGTTTCGCCTCAGCGAGCGCTTCCTCCATTGTATAATCCGCATCAAAATGTAGTGGTTTTAATTCGTTACTCATGGCACATGCCTCCTAACAAGGATCCAGTACTATACTTATACAGCGTTGCATGTACCTGAACAATCCGATGAGCCCACTCACATAGGGATGTCGCCACATGCTGCTAAGATTTATCTTTTGTAACCATTCGATAGACGTGTGGTCACTGGTCAGACACACACTATTCTATAGTATATTCTAAATTGTGAAAGTCCCAACAGTCAAGCAAATAAAGCACCTTTTGTATACGAATATAGCCCCTATTCATGCAAGGATTGCATAGAAACGAATGGTAAGGTAACAGCAATTCTTAAGTGTATATTTACATATATATCTATGCATGTATACTGATAATAGACAGAATAATTGATTTGCACCACATTAACATACACTCATAGATGTTGGTGACACCGAACTGATATATATAATTACACAAGATTTCTTATGAATCTAGCAGAATGTAAGAGGTTCACTATGAACACAGTAGACTTTACTAAAACATACTATATTGATCGACGCGGTTCTCATTCCCGCAAATGGGACGGCGAGCATTTAAAATTCAGCCGTACTGACCTATTACCACTATGGGTAGCCGATATGGACTTTATGCCGCCTCAGTGCATTCAAGAGGCCATTTGTAACTATGTGAAAGCCAATCCGCTAGGCTATACCATGATAAATCCGGATTATATAGAGGCAGTTATGAGTTGGTACAAACGCCGGCATAACTGTAGTCTTGAGCAAGAATGGCTCACCAGCGCGCCCAACGTCATTACAGGGATCATGTGGTGTATTGGGGCTTTTACCAAAACCAATGACGCCATCGCCGTTCTAAGTCCTGTATATGGCGCCTTTGATACGAGCGCCAGCGATGCCCAACGTCAAATCATCACTATTCCTATGAATCGCACTGAGGATAATCGCTACACCGTCGATTACGATGCCTTTAAAAGAGCTATTTCCGAACACGATGTGAAACTGTTCATTCACTGCAATCCGCACAATCCTGTAGGCCACGTATGGAGTGAAGCGGAAATGGACCAATTATTTAATATCTGCAAGCAGCACAATGTGCTCATCATAAGTGATGAGATTCATCAAGACCTGATTTCGGGACCAACGGCCTTTACATCGGCCTTGACGGTAAATAATGGGGCCTATACAGATAACATGATTGCAATGTCCTCCCTCTCAAAGTCGTTCAATATGGCTAGCTTGCACCACGCAGAGGTTATCATTCCTAACGAACGACTACGAAGCCAATTCAACGCCTATAAAGCTCATGTGTATCATACAGACTCGGACGTTATTGCCGAAGCGGCCATCACCGCAGCCTACACGCATCCTGAGGCGGAAGCATGGCTCACAGATGTATTGGCTATCATTCGTGAAAACTATGAATATCTGTGCCGAGAACTTCGTACGGCATTGCCACACATCCGCATCAGCCCTATGGACGGCACCTATTTGGCTTGGATCGATTTTAGCGCCTATGTAAAGGCGGAAGATATGCATGACCTGTTCGAAAACAAATGCCACATTGCACCAAGCTTTGGCGAATGGTTTGGAGGCGGAGATTACGCCACCTTTGTGCGACTTAACTTGGCCACGAGCCTTGAAAATATCAGGACTGCTACCCATACTATTATCAAGTACGTACACCCTTAATGGGTACCTCTTATCAAGAAATACATTAATTCAGGAAATACATTAATCATATTAGAGAATTCATTTCGTACAAACAAAAGAGGCGGCTCTAGCATCATTCAATGTTAGAGCCGCCTCTTTGTATTATACTTTCACTGTATTACCAACTAGTATTACACTGGTTCTTATTTAATTCTAGCGAAATGTTCCTTTGCAAATTGCATATCTTGTACGAGTTCTAATGTACCAATATAGTTATTGTTTTGATCGCGTACAGCCATGTAGTTTACATAGAATGGACGACCTTGTTTTTCAAGCCATACTGCCACATTATCGCGGTCACCTTTACGGAAGGAGTCGATAATACCGCGTACAATAGGTTCTACCTTTGGTGGATGGCAGGAATATACATCGCGGCCAATCGCTGTAGTAGGGCGTTTGAATACCTTTTCACCATCATTGAAGTAACGGTTGATATCTTCATGGTCAACGAAGGTTACTTCCATTGGCATTGTATTGAGCATAGCATCGAGTTGATCTACAGTTAGCGTACCGCCAATTAAACCGATAGCATTGTCATCACCACTTTGTTTTGTAGTTTGTGTTGCTAATGCTGCATCAGCCTCTGTCCAAGCAATGCGTTTTACACCAAAGATTTCTTCATATTGTGCTGTATCTTTGTAGATTTGGTACCATTCTTCTTTACTGAAGTTTTCTGCACAGATTGGGAACAAGATATTTTGTTCTTTGTAGATCATTTCTTGAGCACGTGTAAGAAGCTCATCAAAACGTCTATACCAATCATCTACACTTTGACTAGATTTTGCTAAATCGCCTAATTGGTCGCGGATATCGCCATCAACAGTCCACATAACCATGGATGGGCCACCGATTGCATAATCCACCTTCAATTTTGGATATAATAAATCGCCTTTTTTAGCATAGTGAACAGATACTTGGCGTACTGTATTTACATCATCAATAGTTGCTGTTTTATCTGCTACTTTAGGGCGGATAGATTCAATCAATGCATCAAGAGCTTTATTTTCCTCTGTTAATTGATTGAGTGGATGCCCTACAGTTTCTACCAAAGTCACTACGCTCTTGCTCTTTTCTTGAGCCTCTAGAACAGCCTCTACCTTAGCATGTTCAGCATCCATTTGTTCATGAATGGTAGAACCATGGAACAATGCAGAGTGAAGGTCGCACAATTGTTGTACCTCTTCTAAAGGTGTACCTTCGCGCATAAGACCTTGTTCGGCTTTCATGATTTCACTCGCCTCAACATGTTTGAATTGGCTCGCAAAATCTTCACGAACAGAACCAAGCTCTTCGCCTGTGCCCAAACGTTTCAAGAAGCCTTTCAATTGCTCTACACGTTCGCTATCTGTAACAGTATCCTCTGCGTTAACTTCTGTATTTTCGTTAGTATTAGATTCTGTATTTTGGGTAGCGTTAGATACCTCTACTTGAGTAGCAGCTGCCTCTATAGGAGCATCCTTAGCAGATACATCATCACCATGTAGGTTTGGCATTTCACCTTCCAAGGTAAAGCCGGCTTTCATAAATGCGCTCACGATATCCATCATGGATACGCCTTTCATTTTAGCCCCTTTTGGGATGGTCATGATTTTACCAACAGAGTTCAACATCACTTTATTAGTGATTTCACTGAACCCTAAGCTTTTCATAATCTCTGTTACTTCAGGATATTCTTTTACCAAATCATATACGGATTTGGACAAATCTAATTTCTTTTCCATTTTGATCCCCTCGTGTCAAAAATATTGTTTATTACATATGTGAGTAATCCTCTATACGTCTTCGTATACAAGGCAATTTACATTCTGAAAGGTTTATCTAAAATAACCTATGACACTATGATAAACGATATCGATTGGAAAATCTGTATCCATGGCTATACTTTTGAAAGATATTTCAAAAATATCGAAATTCATATAAAAAACGGATAGCTGAGCATTCAAAGTCATCTAATCATTTAGAACGCTTTGAACCAACTATCCGTTATCTATTAAAAATATATATCTAGTTTTTAGAGAGATGAAAGTTCTGAGAGATTTATTAGTTATGTTTCAATGCTTTTTCGTAGTTTTCAGAAACTTTGTCCCAATTAATAACGCGGAAGAATTCCTTAATGTAATCTGGGCGACGGTTTTGGTAATGCAAGTAATATGCATGTTCCCAAACGTCTAAGCAAAGGATTGCTGTTTTACCTTCTAGTAGAGGGTTATCTTGGTTCGCAGTAGATGTCACTTCTAGTTTGCCATCTTTGTTTACCACAAGCCATGCCCAACCAGAGCCGAAGCGTGTTGCTGCTGCAGCGGAGAATCTATCAACAAAAGCATCATAACCACCAAGTTCAGCGTCGATAGCCGCTTTCAAAGGACCTTGCAATTTGGAAGTGTCTGGTTTTGTCATGATGTCCCAGAACATAGTGTGGTTCTTGTGACCACCGCCATTGTTGATAACAGCTTGACAGATATCCTCTGGCACATTAGCGATATCGCCGAGAATGCAGTCTACACAGCCATATGCAAGATCAGGGTATTTTGCGATAGCAGCGTTCAAATTATTAACATACGCTTGATGGTGCTTGTCATGGTGCAATTTCATTGTTTCTGCGTCGATAACAGGCTCAAGATAATCATAAGCATATGGTAATGGTGCGAGTTCGAAAAGTTTCATAATAGTCCTCCTTAAATTTAGGGCACGAACGATAGTAAATACTGGTATCGTTCTTGTGAAAGCATTTCGATGCACCTGCATCGGTATTATTTTAATTGATATAAATTATCATTCTTTATTTATTGTATATTGCATATAGAAAATCGTCAATATATTTTCCCATAGAAAAAGGCTATAGGATTTCCTATAGCCTTTATGTTTATTAATCAATGTAAAGCACTCTAATATAGCTATAACACAATAACTACTCAACAATACATTGGCACATTTTCATTGTTGTTAATGCTGCTTGGTGGGATTCTTCTGTCACACCTGCACAGCAGCTAGAGTCTACGTAAACAGGAATTTCTGGCAAGCCAGCTTTCAGTATAATCGCATTAGAAACGACGCAAATGTCTGTACATAAACCAACGAGTGTAATAGACTCAATAGGATTTACCGAATTCATGCCTTCCAAACGAGATAATAGCTCAAAGGATCCAAAGTTTGGCTTGTCTATAAAGGATACAGGGCTCATGATAGGACGCCCTTCTGCAGCCTCAATTAAGCCCGTCACAATATGCCAACCTTCTGTATTCTTCACGCAATGTGTGACAGGTAAGAACTTGCCCTCTTGGCTTTCAAGATAATTAGTATCATGCGTATCGCGTGTAAATATGATAGGCCCGTCAAAGTTCTCAATTTTGTTGCGCACATTATCTACGATTAACTGCGCTTGCGCTGAACCAAGGGCGCCATCTACGAAATCTTTTTGCATATCGATAACAACTAGAACCTTTTGCATAGTTCCTCCTGTATATAGTCTACATAGAATACATTAATTATTCATTTCACTACTAGTTATACTCTTAATTTTTAATAACATCAACGACAAAAATTTATGCTTTTTCCTCAGCTAGCGCATGACGTACGCGATGAGGTTCATTATGAGCTAATTTCCCCGCTGCAGCAGCTGCCACAGCACCTACTAAATCATCGAGGAATGTATTACAATGACCACCAGCCTTGCTATCTAACTTTTTAATGATGCCAGGCTTAACCTTATCTAGATAGCCATAGTTCGTAAACCCTATGGAACCGTATAAATTAACGATGGAAAAGGCTAAGATTTCGTCGATACCATAGAGGCTTTCATCATTTTCTACAATACCTTGCAAGGGCTGAGATAATTTATTTTGTTCCGTCAACTTGTCTAGCTCAATGCCCGTAATAATTGCATTATGTACCTCTCGTTTTGAAAGGACAGAAGCCACATGTTCACGGCATTCTTCAATTGTTAGATTAGGCATATATGGTTTTTGAACATATAAAACGAGCTCTGCAATATCCTCTAACGTAACGCCACGCTCCGCCAGAAGATCGTAAGTATATTTCTCTAAATCCTTTGTAGATTCCATAACCGCTCCTTTATTTTTTATGAGGGTGTTCACCTGATACGATTACAATACTAACTGGAATTGTCACAACTAATGCTTCATCAGTATCCACATGCTTTGTATGCCAAGCGGCCTCTTTTGCAGCCTCTTCAAAGATTGGATATGCATCGCGGTCTAATTTCCAATTATTAGGCCCCGCTTCAACGGCTACAATATTCCCTTTATCATCTGTTTTAATTTCTAGAGGAACAATCAAGGTGCCATCGGCACTCGTCTTGAAAGCCTCACTAGGAATGACTACATTATAAGAAATTTGTTGCTGTAATTCATAGGTACGCTTATCTGTGGGCTTTAAATCTGCCGCTAAAGAGCTAATATTCCCCATCATAGACGCCAATACAGCTAATAATACAACCCTTTTAAACATAGTTTTTCTCCCCCAAGTACTTTCCACTACACGCAGTATACGTTGATTATACCACGAAAAAATCCCTACCGAACGTATCGATAGGGATTTCTTAAATTAGATTTTCTTAACCATTTCAGATTTCAATGCCATCGCACCGAAACCATCGATTTTACAATCGATATCGTGGCCATCGCTCGCATCAGTGATGAGGCGAATGTTTTTAACGCGTGTACCTTGTTTCAATACGCCAGCGCCTTTTACTTTGAGGTCTTTGACAACAACAACTGTATCGCCATCAGCTAGCTCGTTGCCGTTAGCATCGCGAATGATACCTGCTTCAGCTGCAGCTTGTGCATCAGCCGCTGTCCATTCATGTCCGCACATAGGACAGATAAACATATGACCATCTTCATATGTGTACTCGTCGCCACACTTAGGGCAGTTAGGTAAATTTGCCATTTAGATCTCCTTTTCTCACTACATAATGAAAGTATTATACCATATAAAACTTTGTTCCACTAAAATATTATAACCACTCTATAATTATGATTAATAGGAGGTACCTACCTCCATATTGATACTATAACTATAAATATCTACAATACAAAACTACTTAATCCCATTTTTCTCTACTAAAGTTTCATACAGCTTCAACTTATCTTCTAAATTATTCTTATAGCCTTCCAATCGTTTGATTTCGGCATCAATAAACCGGTAATGGTCTTGTAGTAATGTCATTCTTTCATGGACCGTATGAAATCCGGCATACCTTAAATCCGCATATCGCTTGATATTCGCAAGCGGCATCCCCATGTCTTTCAAGCGTTTAATAAACTGCACAAAGCCCACATCTTCTGCATGATAATTGCGAATGCCATTCTGTCGCTCAATGTGAAGGAACCCCTGATCCTCGTAATATCGCAATGTAGAAATGGACAATCCTACCATTTTTGAAAATTCACCGATTTTCATACTTTCACCACCTTGACCTCAAGTATACTCGAGCATATATCATACGTCTAGACGGAGGTAATAATTATGAAAGAAACACGTTTTAACATCGGTATGAACACATTGAAACAGATTGACGGGCTGCACGGGGAGGAGGTGTATAACACAATTCATGAGATTTCACCGGCCATAGCCGATTTATTGGTCGAGCTGTTCGGCGACATCTACACGCGCCCCAATCTGGATTTCAAGGAACGGGAACTGATTACGCTTGCGTCCCTATTAACGCTGGGCGGTTGCGAGGCTCAGCTGAAAGTACATACCAACGCAGCTCTCAACGTCGGTATTGCGCCTGAGCAAATCGTAGAGGTCTGCACCCACTGCATCCCCTATGCGGGATTTCCACGCGTGCTGAATGCACTGTTTACAGTGAAAGCAGTCTTTGAAGAACGAAATATTCTGAATTAAAGAATAAGCGGCAATAAAAATCTATTAATAAATATTAGTCTATTTATAACTAACAAAGGGAGACTCCCAACAGAGTCTCCCTTTATTCATCTATACCAAATCAACTAAACATCTACAATCCTTGCAGAAGTTGTAAATAATCTTGCCGTTGACTAAATATATTATATATGCGCACTTCTTTTTCATCATCAAAGACACGATATAGAATAATATTTTTATTAATAATCAACATACGATAGTTTTTATTACGTAAAACAGTATGTCTTGGAATCATGCCCATATAAGGATTATCCGCTAATAAAAGAATTCTATCCTTAATCTCTTGATAAACAGACTTGGCAATTTCATTGGAAAAAGATTGCTTTACATGCAGAACAATATGATGCAATGCCTGATCAGCCTGTGCCATAATAATGATACGATAAGCAGTGTCTTCCATAACTATTCCGCCTCAGCTAACAACTGTTCTATGCTGATAAAAGTATCCTCAATAGGACCCATTCTACCTTTTCGTTCATCTTCCTCTGCCAAGGCAATAGCCTCTAATAATTCTATCTGTGCTTTCAATTTATTATAGGTTTCATATCCCATACATACCGTATCACCACGACCATTTACCGTCATAATACAAGCTTCATCCCCTGTTTTTAAAACGGTAGAGATTTCATTATATTTATTTCTTAAATCCGACGATGGTCGGATACTTTCACGTAATAACCCCATAAAAGCACCTCCTCATATACAAATTATATCATAATTTGTATATGAATTGTGAATCAGTAATCCTACCCCAATCGTTTACGCAAAATCGCATAGAGAATCATGCTAATAATAACGCTCATAATGGCTTGAATGGTATTGGTCACAATACTAGCAATGGCTACGCCTGGATCAAATACAAAGTATTCGGCAATGAAGTAGCCTGCTACGATGATAATGCCACCTACAATGGTTGCCACTAAGGCAGAGGTAGTTGTCTTATTGTTATAGACAGTACCGACAAGATAGCCTTCAATGCCTTTCACCACGAGAGTGATTGGTACAAAGACTGCGTAGCCGAGGAATAGATCAGCTAACGCTGGGCCGATAGCACCAATATAGGCGCCATATTTTCGACCTAATAACAGAGCTGACGTCATAATAACGACATCTCCTACATTGAAATAGCCGCGAATGCCAGGTACTGGGATTTTCGTGTACATGGTAAACAATGTTGCGAGGGCAATCAATACGGCTGTGAGTACTAACGCGGACGTAGTACTGCGGTTTTGAACGTGTTGCATAGCGTCCTCCTTATAAAGAAAAATAGGCATGTGAATAATTACATCACATGCCTTTACTATATACCTTTATGATAACACCTGCAAATAGAAGGAGTTAACTATAGAAAAATACTATTAATCGTACTCCTCAAAACGTTCTTCCACATTGTAGAGAACCTCGCAGTCACAGCCGCCACCTTCGTTAACGATCCAGTCTAGTACACTTTCCACATCTACCTTTTGTTTTTCCAAGAATTCTCTGGTGAAAGTTAAACTATGGTCGCAACCGTCATTTGCCTCTAACTTCTCGTCTACATAGTCAAAGAGATTCCAAAACAACTCTTCGTCCATAGGCAAACTATCTTTAAACGATTGCTTTTGCTTATCTGCATAAGCTTTTAATAATTCCTTTTTACGCGCTTTATCCATTATGATTACTCCCTTTTATGTATTATAAGTTATAGCTCATGACTTATATCTCAAGCCTTATTTCTCATATAATTCCGGTCGTTCTAATACAGTGCCATACTTCAACTTTGGTAGTTTAATTAATTGAGGGTACAACTGCTTAACCTCTTTACAAGATTTTAACGTAAGATGTTCTAAATTATTGAGTTCTAAAATGGGAGAGTAGTCTTTATCTATCACCTTTGCCGTTAAAAAGCTGAAAAAGCGCAACTGTTTCATATGGCGTAGAAATTCTAAGGATTGAACCTTAAGAATTTTAGGAGCGGCGAAGTCACCTTCTAAGGCAAGACTTTCAAGATGTTTTAGATTAGCTAATGTCGCATAATCATCAATTTGTTGAAAGTTTTCAATCGACAGCGCTACTAAATTTACTAATCTTGAAATAGGCTCTAATCTTGATACACTTCTTCCGGACCCAATATGTAGGTATTCTAGTTCTTGTAAGTTCTCTAATTTTGAAATATCTGGATAAACGCCCCATTTTATATGTAATTTTTTGAGTCTCCGTTGGGCACACACCGCATCAAATAACTCCTGTGGCATTCTTGTACAAAACATGAGCTCTGTAAAGATATCTGGATGTTCAACTAAAAAAGTACACCACTCCTGTAAAATGCGTTTCTTATCTTTAGCAGAATAGTCTTCATCTAGCTGTGTACAATTAATCATCAGCTTGTCTTCACCATCATATTCAGAAACCTCAACTACAGATTTTAGTTGTTTCTCATCCTTATGATAGTAGTCAAAGCCATATTTAATTTGCTTTTCTGTTAACACTGCCATTTACAATTCCTCATCTTTGTCAGTCCTATAATTAGTTTATCTATAACCAGAGCCATGTCCAACAGATTATAACGGGCCTAACAAATTGATACAAGCACATGCCCCTTCGCTTCTAGCACTTTTTTATAGAATACCTTCATCTGCTCGAAATCATGAAGAAGTTCATCTCTGATTTCTTCCTCTTCCTCATCATAATCCCAAATATTTGGATATAACTCTGCCTCTTTGCAGGCTGCCATATCAAAGGATTCAAGAGCCTCTTCCATATCAAACCGCTCTAGAGCCGCCACGATATCTGCTAACTTATCGTGTTCAGTATACGCTAAGTAATCCGATAGTTCTTCAACAGCTGTTATGCCAAGCACAGCTTGGCTAAGAGGGTTATTATCATCCTTATGGTCAGTGCTTACGCCGGTAAGCACGAAATGGAGCACATCCCACATCTTGTCGATATCAAGCAATAACTCATCGTCGTCATTCCACTCTTCAACACTTTCAAGAATTTCCTCTTCTTCTGAGCCCATAGCTTTAAGCTCTTTTAAATTCGCATCGCTTAAACAGCTATAATTTGCAATCAAACCCATAATCTATGCCCTCCACAAATACATAATCGGTTGTAATTCCCATAATTATTCCTAAACAACCTCTTTCACCAGTTCATAGGTGTCTATGAGACGTAGTTTTCCGATTCTAGGGTTGTCTGTAATCTCCTCATAGATGTCCTCCAACGTGCCTCTTGGTGCTAGTTTCCATAGTTTACATGGATAGAGTTCAACGGTTCCGATGATTTCTAAATTTTCTAGCAACAGGCCTAGGTCCTTATGATTGAACCAACAGTCTGTATCGATACCAAAATTTGTATTATCTTTCCGGCATGCGATTTTGCTATTTAGAAAGTCCTCCATTGTTGGTTTTTCTTCTTGTAAAAGCCGCGTACAGGCTAAATGGTACTCGATTTTTCGCGGCGATTGATCTACGTCAGACACAAAGATAGCACCATAGTTTTTTTCAAACTTAACAGCTAATACGTCCCCCATCTTAAAATGAGGTTCTCTCTTCGTTTTAGATTTACGAACCTTAACAGGCTTTAGATTTTCGCTCTGTAGCTGCAGGGCTAACTTATCTAATATCTTTTGACGCTGTTTAAAGGCCTTACTATCGATTTCTAGCCAAAACTCATGAGGACCCTTCGCGATTATGTCTAATGCTTTCTCTTTGATATCCTGCGGTAAATGACCTATCTTCCACAGCGAATAGGCTACGGCAGTCCAATAAATTTCTGTATAGAATTCGTCAGTACAAAAATTCTGCTCTTCAGCCAAAATTTCTGAAACAATTGTATCAATACTAGTGCCATCTCTATAGCGCTCAACAATCAAATTATAAATATCATGGCCATCATCACTATCTATGATTTTTACTCCATCAATAGCCATATAATTCTCCTTTTAAGCAATACGTCTAGAAAAACAGATTTTGTGATTCTGTAACGGTTCCATCATCTTCATGGAAATAACAAATATATAAAAGAGCTCGATGTGCAGCGTTATAGAATTTTTGTAATTCAGCAGCCACATTTGCTTCTAAAGGCATGCCTAGCGCCTGAACAACGGTTTCCCATACATCCATTTCTGTATAAGAGACGATTTCATCATGACGCTCATTGGCATAGGTTTCGAGAGTAGATATGTCCGTATATTGGCTAGCGTCACAATAATCATGCCAACAAATGCTGTACACAAATAAATGGATTAAATCATCTACACTTTCAGCTATACGACCACATTCCCCTTCGCTACTCATATACCCGATAGAGCCATCCTCTAATTGATGATATTCACCGCCGGCACCATCACGAGCAAAGGCTTTGCCGGGTAAAGAGAATGTGCATCGCCCCTCAGCAGTATCTCGTTCTTCCAACCCGTCTAATAGGCAGAAATCAAACAGCATATCAAACTCTTCAGCTAGTTTAGCGTCATTTCGTAATGTTTCTAAATAGTTCATATTGATAACCTCTTATTCTATCGGCTCATTACCGGTTATTTCATCTATTATTTTCTCGTAATTCTAATAATGCAGAAACTTCATCCATGTCGAGATTAAACATGTTACTTTCAAGATTGATAGGCTCGAAATAGTAACGAACTGTATCTGCACCAAATTCATCTTCTAAATTGGCCCATTCTGCCCCTGAAAGCACGGTAAAACCAAGTGTATCGTTTCCAAGGCTTTCAACAAACCAGCGCACCTCATAATCAGGCTGAACGAAGTCGTTGAAGTATTTGATAGTTACATCCCGATCTTTCTCCTCACTATAAGGAATTTGCAGTTCTTTATCGCCCTTTTGTAACACAATATCGTCACCATAGGACTTGCCATTACTAACGGTTTGAATATCGATAGGCTCATCCATCATATCATTGAAATAGCACACCACATCTTCGTCATCCTCGCGCCAGTCAATCCAAATAATAGATTCAGAATCAAATAAATCATCTAGTTCAAAGTCATGACTAAAGAAATCTTTGACTAATTTATACATATCTTCCATTGTTTCTCTCCATTAATTGATTATCCTGCAATATCCGCATCAACAGGGTTACCATCCGCATCAATATGAGCTATGATACAGTGCCCCCAGAAGATATCATCGTCGTCATAATAGACCTCTATGGTGCCATCGTTACGAAATGCCAATTCATCCATCGTAATACGCTTAGCAAATACGTCTGACGTAATCGGATCTTGGTCATCATTGTCGAGCCAATCATTAGCAAGATCTAGTAATTTTTCACTAATATAGGTACTAATTCGTTGTTCAAATGCTTTAAAATTATCGATTGTATTGAAAGCAGCCAATGCTACGGTACAACTTTCATCAGAGTCCTCATCCACATCAAGGGTGAAAGCATAATCATCAATTCTGGCTGTGTAATATTGATACTCTCGATTTAACAGGAAGTCACCCCGGTCAGTATGAAGGTATTTAGGGGTTTTCAAATACGCCGACAACGCCTCTAATTCTCTATGTTTAGCATGCTCCTCTAATACCTCAAGCACATAATAGCGATTATTCCAAGAGGGGCGCATATAGCCCAAGTCCTCTAAAGGCTTTGCTTTCTTAACCAATAATTTATAGATCCCATGGGGCTCAAAAGAATAACCCCATCTATCATCAAGGCCCTCAATAATCCACGTCAAAATGCCTTCGCTACGGTCAAGCATACCAGTTCGAGTATCTAGGATAGCATCGGTGTCCACCAGTGGTCTATGATACTTATCTAAATAAGGACTAGCCCCATTCGCATCGCTGCGTGGCAATGCATAGATTTCAAACTCTTCCGATTCAAACTCTGCTTCATATTCTGGTAAACGTACAATACTCATATGACTCTCTCCTATTCATCACATTTTACGGTACAAACTATTTACAGTTAGAACTACATCCTTTTACAGATGATGCCATAGTATAATTACTTCTATAACATTAAAATGTTCTGTTGCATCACAAGTGTTCAGCTACATCAATTCTATGTAATAGTTCTTTCGCTAGTTCTTTGGCTATTTTGAATTCCTCATTTGAAAGCACCATAAGTACAAAGCTATCGGTTCCTGTGTCCATGCCTGCTAACGTATAGTTTTCCCACGTAGAATTAAGACTAGCACACCAGTCCATAATAACTTGATCTTCATCTAATGTTGCTGTATCAATAGTTAGATTTTCTCTAGTATCTAAAGACTTATTACGTATTAACTTCTGTACATGATAAATAAAATCCTCTAGTTCACATTTACAGTCTAACTCTACGGCATATCCTTTAGAGAGTAGTTCCTCATAGAGGTTCCACCAGCTATCTTCCAATTCTTCCAGGGAGCTCAACTTTACCTTGGTCATAAACGATTTAGCTTGTTTTGCATCGCCTAGCAACAACGTTGCTAATTCTGTAAATGTAGATCGCATCTGATCAATATCTAGATACACTGCTTCTACACACAAACTATAGTCAGGTACTCTGCGTTTTTTCATAAAAGCCCGCATCATCTTCACTGCGTCAGGATAACTTACATCAGCCATACGATAGGTCTTGCCATCTATATCTAAGAATAAATCTACTGCATCCTGCGTTTTACCTACACGTGCTTTCATGGCTGTACATCCATCGATGGCATGAGGTGGGTATAACTCCATGTACATATAAAATCCATCATGCATAGCCTTTAAGGTATTATCTATTCCGACTATATTAAAACCGTTTCCATTAGAACCAGGGCTCTTCAAGCGCCATTCTTCGAAATTATCAAATAGTTTTTCTTGAATCCAATTGTAAAAGCTCATATGCACTCTCCCCCATATACTGCTGTTTACATATAATGTTTAACTGACTATGTAACTAAATATGTAACTAAATATGTAACTGAATATGTAACTGAATATGTAACTGAATATATATCTTAATTATATCATTTTAAGGAATACTTATAATGAAAGCATAGGATAAAAAATACCCCTACAAGATACGTCTTGTAGGAGTATTGATCACACTATTTGGATTCTTATTTAGGTTCTAATTATTTAGATTCTAATTTAGCTGCCAATTCAGTATATTTTCGTTCTAACTCATTATATTTTTCAGATAGGTCTTTCATATCTTTCTTGAGTTGTGTAGCATCTTCAGTAGTTACCTCTTCAGAGCTTTTACCAAATTTAAAATTGGCACCTAAGCTAATAGAATTACGGCCGTTACCAACGGTAGTAGCAGCATTAAACATGGTGTTTTTATTAGGGCGATAGAACGCACCTAACGCCGCTGCATTAGCATTTTTATAGTTACCAAAGCCAACGGAGTAGGACCATTTGTCATGTTTATCAAAATCTAATGGATGCAAGCCAGCTAGTGCTGCAGAAGCAGCCGCTACGCTAGATACTTGTTGATCAGTGTAGGATTTAGCTTCATTTAAGCTATTAGCACCGCCATTAATAATACGATTATTTAATGTATTAATATCGCCTTCTATGGTAGTGATACGGTTTTCATGATTATCTACCACGTCTTTAATAGCATGTAGTTGGGAGCCATTAACTGCATCAGTAGATGTCGCAGATACACGGCCTGCTGCTACATTTGTAATGGTGCGTTCTGCACCACTATCACCAATGCTCAATGTACCAACCGCATTTCCACCAGCAAAGTTATAGGTTCTGCCGCCGATAACACCAGAATTAGTAGACACTGCTGTAGCAGTAACAGACTTAGCACCTAATGCAATACTATTGTCTGTGGCAGCCTTCGCATTCGTACCAATAGCGATGGAGTTTTCATTAAGAGCTTTAGCTGCATTTCCGATTGCAGTAGCGCTTTTACCAGAAGCCTCCGCTACAAAGCCAATAGCATTGGATGCAAAGCCTGTCGCTTTAGAAAGGCCAATCGCATTAGCCGCTCTGCCGGAAGCTACGGAAGACACACCAAGTGCTGTGGAGTATGTATCAGATGCTTGCGCATTATCACCGATAGCAGTGGATTGAGCACCAGTTGCTTTGGAAATAGTACCTACTGCAGTACCACCCCAACCAGTTGCTACAGAGTCAGTACCAATGGATACTGCTAATTCATCTGCTGTCGTATTTCTACCAATTACAATGCTACCCGCTTTAGCAATATTTGCGGCTTTGCCGATAGCAATAGAATCCACACCAGTTACAGATGCATTTGTACCGATAGCAATACCATTTTCCTTTGTTGTAGTTGCACTATGGCCGATTGCTAAGGAGTCCTTTTCTGCTGCATTCGCTAATGTACCAGCAGCAAAGGCACTTTTACCAGCACTAGTAGAATAATTACCTAATGCCACAGCGTCTTCATTAGAAGCCACTGTTTTAAAGCCTAACGCTGTGGAGTACGCACCGCTAGCATTCGCATAGGAGCCAACTGCAGTTGTATTCATAGCCGTTGCTTCTGCATTAAAACCAAATGCAGAAGATTGATTACCAGAACCTATGGAACTATAACCTACTGCTGTAGCATAATCATTTTTTGCTTTTGCATTATAGCCAATCGCTGTACCCATATCGTTATTGGCCTTTGCATTATTACCGATAGCAACAGTATTTTGAGCAGTTGCTTCAGCTTTACGACCAATAGCATACGCATCATCATACGTTGCTTTCGCACTGTCGCCAAAGGCAATAGCATTATTACCTTGAACCTTAGCACCAGTACCACCTACCAAAGCATTATTGCCTTTAACGGTGTTATTCGTGCCCAAAGCCACAGAGCTTCTACCATCAATGCTATTATGTGTACCAATTAATAAAGAATCAATCGCATTGTCATTGTTAGCATGGTTAAAGCCGCCTGCGATGTTATTAGTACCACCAATAGTATTGCTAGTACCTACTACCAAGCTGTGAGTAGCAGAGTTTGTATTATACCAACCTGCTACGATACTGCCTGGGCCAGATACAGTATTATTAGTACCAGAGGTGATAGTATCATTAGCGGAAGGTCGAACTGTATTCTTGTCGCCACCGAGCAATATATTTTTTACAGGAGAGAACATACCCTGCTCAACTTTATTATCCCCACCATAGGCAATGGAATTTTGCATGCTTAATGGCGCTGCAGTGGTAGCGCTAATATCTAAATTAGATGCAGCAAAGGCTGTTGTAGTAATACTGGCGGTAATCATAGCCGTTAAAAGCAATTCTTTTTTCATAGGTTGTACCCCTTTTAAGACAACACAAACAATATACTCAAAAAAAGATTCAAAGTTATCTGATGAAACCTGAATCGTATAGCACCCTCTATGCACCATTCATGATTTAACATGAATAAAGTATGAATATTACTCTAATATTATAATTCTAGCTCATAAGAATTGCAAGAAAATGCA